>JBAYGL010000028.1:0-20049 GCA_041666725.1 Limisphaerales bacterium | reverse complement strand
TGGACGAGATAGTCGCACCACGGCAGCTTGGGCGTGTCCTTGTAACCGTAAACACCGGAGCCGTCCTTCGCGTGAACCAGGTCGGCGGCCCGCGTGATGCCGGGCAATGCGATGAGCGCCAGTCCAATGGCGCATACGGACGAGGCGAAGGCCGGTTCTTTGAAGCGTGTTTTCATCGGGGTCGCCGGGTTGGCGTGCTGTGGCCGTTTGAAGAATCGCGTCCTATGAATGCTCAAGCGACCAGGGCGCGCGCATCGGCCGCTGCCGCATCGCGCTCGCGTTGGCCTGGGCATCGTTGGGAAACTCCTCCTTCACCGGGTCCCAGCGCAGCTTCCGCCCGGTCTGCATCGCGATGTTCCCGAGGTGACACAGCGTAGCGCAGCGGTGGCCGATCTCCGCCGGGAAATAGGGCGCCTGCCGCGATTTCACGCAGTCGAGGAAATTGCGATGCTCGCCGCCCGGGCAGGTGAACAGATGGATTTCCTCCGGGCCGATCTTCGATTCCAATATCTCCGGCGCGCTCGCCTCCAGCCCCTTGTTCCAGCTCTTGTTCCCCACCCAGCCCTTGCTTCCGTAAAAGCGGATGCCGGTGCCGCCGTTCTTCACGTGCAGGTGGACGCCGTTGGCATAGCGATACTCAACGTCATACGTGATGAACGTGTTGAACATGCTGCCTTCGTTGACGGTCCCTTTTCCCTGAATCTCGACCGGCCCGCTGCGTTCGGTGTCGTTGGCCCACTGCGCCGTGTCCAGCAGGTGCATGCCCCAGTCCGGGAGGATGCCGCCTGAGTAATCGAAGATGTGCCGCCAATGCATCCAGGCCGTGCGATTGGCCGTGTGGGGGGCGAGGGGCGCCGGGCCAAGCCACAGGTCATAGTTCAAGTCGGCCGGCACCGGCGACTCGGTCTCATGTGGAAAGGCCGTCCCGTCTGGCAGCGTCACCTCGATGCGCTCCAGCTTCCCGATTCGCTGGTTGCGCACGAGTTCGGCCAGCCGGTGATAGATGGGATAGCTGCGGTCCTCCGTCGAGGTCTGGAACACCTTTCCGGTCTTTTTCACCAGATCGGCGATGTAGCGCCCCTCGGCAATCGTCAGGGTCGGCTTCTCGCAGATCACATCCTTGCCTGCACGCAACGCCATCGCCGAGATCAGCGCGTGCCAGTGATCCGGGGTCGAGATCATCACCGCATCAATGTCCTTGCGCGCCAGAATCTCCCGGAAATCGCCGTGCAGCGTGCAGCCCTTGTCCCCGTATTTGGCGTCCGCCAACTGCTTCGCCTTCTCCATCCGGCTCCTGAACACATCGCAGACCGCCACCGCGCGTGCGTCGGGTTGTTGCAGGAACATTTTCAAATTCCGCCCGATCCCGTGGCTGCCGGTGCCGATGAATCCCACGGTGATCTGCTTGCTCGGCGCGTTCTGCCCCAGCACCCGCGCTGGAACGATTGTTGGAAGGACCAGGGCTGCGCCCGCGCCCTGAAGAAAGCGGCGGCGGGAGAATCCGGGACGCGGTGATGAAGTTTGAGCGGGCGTGAGTTTGGGAGTTTTCATGCGAGTTGCAGGTCAGGTTTTCATCGCTGCCGTTGAGGAAGGGACTATCTGCCGCTGCGCATTCAACCGGCCGCGTTCATTGCCACTTCCTCCGCTGCGGGTGAAATCGTTTGCCTCCGCTTCCCGTGAATCCGTGCGTGCCGGCAGAGGCGCGGACGGCCGCGTCCTTTATTCAAGGCCTCTGCCGCTTGACGACGATCAAATAGGTGTGCTGGGCCGGGTTGGCCACAAAGCTGTCGGGGCGTTTTTGTGTCTTGCCGCCGCCGGCCGTGGTGCACCAGTAAAGCGTGTCCCCCTCGATTTTGAGGATGCCGAGATAAGTGTTTCCCTTGAAGTTCTTGCTGGTGCCGACGGCATCGATCGACCTTCCGTCGGCGGCGAGGGTGAACTCGCCGTCGCCGATGTCGCCCTGGGGCAGCCGCAGCCCCTTGACGTGGTTGCCCGTGAAGCTCACCTCGAGTTTCACGCCCTTGTCCGGGTTTTCACCGCTGCCTGAATCAAACCGCGCCCCGCGCCAGCGGCCCGGCAGAGCCTTCGCCGTTGCCGAGTCCGCAGCCGGGGCCATTGTGGGTGAACAAAACAACCAGGCCGCGCCGGCAAGGGCGATGAGATGTGTGAACTGCGAAGGAATGGTCTTTTTCATGATGCGTCTTTCGATTGCGCCGGCAGCGGTGAACCGGACTCACACACTTCCAGTCTGATGGCAGTGCCCTGAGCAAATCAGACGTCCGCCGGCGCGGGGTTGACTTGAATCAAGAAAACCAAGGTTCCTCACCAGTAAAACAAGGTGCGGCACTGGAGCTTGAGCCTCCGTTCCGTCCGGGGTCCCGACGCCTTGCCCAGCCTCTGACTGGCCAGCACGAAACTCATCAGCCAGGACGCACGGCGAAGGCAGTTCATTGGCGCGCAGCGTAGCCGTCGCGCAGTCGAATCGCATTTTGTTGAGCCGCTTTCTCCGCACCCGCACAGGTGGGTTGGGGCAGGCGGGCGGATTGGCGTGAGCGGTTTGCAGCAGACGCCGCGCGGGGTGTCAGCAAGGATGGAGTGTCCGTTTGGACATCGGGTGTAAATCTAGCCTTGCACACGCGACGGGACATTGCGGTGACCGGCAATCACGTCTTGTCATTGGACAAAATTGGGGGTGTCAGCCTGTCCTGTCGCATGTCCTGCTAGCCGTATGTGGTGCTGGCATGTCTGTTTATCGTCAGGAGTTGTCCGATGAAATTCTAGAGGAACTCAAGGGCTTCAGCCTGATTTGAGGCCCTTACCAAGCTGTCTATGAATCCAATCGCGCTGTTGTCCTGCTTGTTCGTGTGTCTCTCCCTCCTCTGCGCCTGTCATAAGAAGAAGCAGGAGGAAGGTGCTGCGACTGTCTCCGTCCAGTCGGAGAAGAAGTCGAAGGGAAAACTGGCAAAGGCTGAGAAAACTGAGAATACCAGTCCGGCCCCGGTGACGAGCGACGCCCCGCCGCTTCCTCCTCCAGGTGTCCCGGCAACGCCAGCCTTCATGGAGTGGGAGAGTCATGTGTCCACCTTTGTCACCATTCATCGCCGGGCACCCGAGAGTCTGGAGGAGGTTGCGCAGAAGCTGCAGATAAAACGCCGGCCGGAGGCTCCCCCGGGAAAGCGATTTGAGCTGGTCAAGGATAAGAACGGAAAATCAGCCCATGTGGTGGAAGTTCCCAATTGAGAAGGGGATCCTTTTATGAAGATGAAACCTACGAGCACCATGACAACGCCTCGCCGCAGCGGATTTACCCTCATTGAACTTCTTGTCGTCATCGCCATCATCGCGATCCTCGCGGGCCTCCTGATGCCCGCACTGTCAGTGGCCAAGCGAAGGTCCAAAGCTTCGAAGTGCGGCAGCAACGTGAAGCAGGTCGGTGTTGCCATGGCGATGTATCTCACCGACGAGGACGACAAGGTTCCCCTCGCGGGGTTGCGTCAGGGTCCGGGCAACCAGCCGGATTTTTCGTGGGACGATTACCTGGGCACCTACATGGGGCAAACCATGAGTGCGGCCCAGATAGCCGCCTACTACGTTCCGAACGGCAACCCATTCGTGGGCGGCAGCACGCCGACTGACGACAAGCAAATCAAAGTGATCCAGTGCCCTTCCGACATCGTGGGTTCACCGCCCTCCTACGGCTCGGAACGCTCCCGCCGGACCTATATGATGCCGCGGCATGACATGGGATCAGCATCATACGCCGTTGGCGTGGGCGGCGCGGCGACTGTGGCGGCGGACTGGCCGCCCGCCCCTGATAACGCCTGCGGAATCGGGCTGTATTACAACAACCTTGCAGGAGGAGTCTCCACCCCTTGCCCAGGCTGGAACCCGCTGGACACGACCACGACTCCAAATCCAAGAAATCAGGCGGCGTTTCGGGCGGGCCAGCTCAACGATCCCGTCGGCACCATCACCATGACCGAATATCCCCACTACCAGAACTGGGCTGGCGGCAGCGAAATACCCCCCGTTGCGAATGCGAACAGCCACATTCTGAACACCACGGTGGCCAACACTCCATCCGGGCCGCTGACCGTGGCGAACTATCACAGCGGACGTTTCAATTACGTATTGGCCGACGGGCATGTGGATTTGCTGCGCCCGGACAAAACGCTGGGGACAGGAACAACCCTGACCGTGCAGACGGGCATGTGGACCGTCAAGGCTGGTGACTAGCCAGACCGGCGACCGGCATGGGGTTTTGCGAGTCGGGCGCCGCCCCTGCCGGCTTCACTCCACAAGCCGGCAATGTTACTTCAATCATTGTGCGAAAGCGCTCGACGAGTTTCAGACATGCCTCAAAGAGGTGATGGTGACGTGTCTGATTATCACCAGAAATTGTCCGTTAACCCCTAGACAACCTGAAGCGTCTCAGCCTAGTTTGAGGCCGCTACCGAGCTATTCATGAATCCAATCGCTTTGCTGTCCTGCATGGTTGTGTGTCTGTCCCTCCTCTCTGCCTGTGGGAAGAAACAGGAGGAGGCCACCGGGACCGTTTCGGCCCGGCCCGTAAAAAAGGCAAAGCCGGCAGCCGACGGCAGCGACAAAAAGGCGGCCAGCGCTCCGGCGGCGGACGCCCCGCCGGACATGGTGACCACTCCGCCCCCGCCCATGCCGGCCTTGATGCAGATGAACGCGCTGGTGACCGGTTTTGTGGCCCAATACCGCCGGACACCGGAGAATCTCGATGAGTTGGTCAAAATGAAGCTCATACCCCGCCTCCCGGAGCCTTCACCCGGAAAGCGCTTCCTGCTTGTCAAGGGCAAGGGCCACCAGGTGCATGTCGAAGAAGTTTCCAACTGACCCTTCTGATAACCGTGAGAACCACAGCCATGAAACTCGAATCAACGCCCCACCCCCGCCGCAGCGGGTTTACCCTCATTGAACTTCTTGTCGTCATCGCCATCATCGCGATCCTGGCCGGGATGCTCATGCCGGCGCTGGCCATGGCCAAGCGCCGGTCCAAGGCCTCGGCATGCAGCAGCAACCTCAAGCAGGTCGGCCTGGCCAGCAAACTGTATGTCACCGACAATGACATGAAAATTCCCTTCTCGGGATACCGGATGGTTGGCTACGCCCAGGAGATCACATGGGATGACTTGATGAGCTCTTACCTGGGAGTGAATTACACCCAGTCGCAGATGAACGGCGTCCCGAGAAGCACCGTCATGGATGTGACCATCCGGGCGCTCCTGTGCCCGTCTGACATGGTGACGCGCGCCGCCTTCGGTGCGGACTGCGGACGGCGGTCCTACGCCATGCCGCAGAGCAGCATGGGCTGGAGAACCATCGGAGGCGTGCCTCCCAACGTGGCGACGGATTGGCCTCCCAATGCGGACAGCGGCACCGCCGTCGGCCTGTTCTGGAACAACCGTCTGGCCACCGATGCAAGCTGGAACACGGCTGATACCTCCACCGGGACTCCGTCCCCCACTCATCAGGCCAGCGTGCGGGAGGACATGCTCAACGATGCAGCCGGCACGATCATCTTCTCGGAAGCTCCCAACCAGTTCAACTGGGACGGCTACGTCGATTACGCGGACTATTGCCCCCTGTGGACCGCCGATCAGCATTTTTGGTCGGGTAGTGTGAACACTCCATCCGGCCCGGCGACTCTGGCGAATTACCACGGCGGACGCTTGAACTACACGATGGCCGACGGCCATGCGGACTTCCTCCGCCCGAACCAGACGCTGGGGGCCGGAACATCCACGGGCAAGCAAACGGGCATGTGGACCATCAGGGCTGGTGACTAGGCCTGCGGGCCGGAAATTGGCTGTCAGAAGACCGGTCAGAGTGATGCGGGGTGGTCCGGTTTGTTTGCGGTCGTCCCTTTTGGAATGGCCCCCATATTGCGGCTCCAGATGCCGCGTCCGATTCCACTGATTCACCCAAGGTCCGCCTGCGGCTTTCGACTGGGTGTATTGACCGGAGTCAAGGCACAGGGCGTGCGAGGTTGCGACGGTCGGGGCATGACAACGAAAAATCCCGCCCGGACTGTTGTGCAAGCGAGCCAGACTTCCCGTCGTCAATTTCTTGAGCAAGGCGCAAAGCTCGCCGCGGTTTCCGCGCTGGCGGGAGTGGTGATTCCCAGGGTTCACGCAGCATCGGACGACACCATCCGCATGGCGTTGATCGGCTGCGGTGGGCGCGGCTCCGGTGCCGTGGCCAATGCGTTCGAGGCTTCGGGCGGGCCGACGAAGCTCACCGCGATGGCGGACCTCGTCGAGAGCAAGCTCAACGGCTCGCATCAGGCCCTCAGCGCGAAGTTTGGCGCGTCGATGGATGTCCCGCCGGACCGCCGCTTTCTCGGCTTCGACGCCTACCGGCATGCGATTGACTGCCTGCGCCCCGGTGATGTGGCGCTGCTCACGACCCACGCGGCCTTCCGCGCGCCGCATCTCGAGTATGCGATCGCGAAGGGCGTGAACGTGTTCATGGAAAAATCCTTCGCAACCGATCCGGCCGGCATCCAGCGGATTCTCCGGCTGGGCGAGGCGGCGGAGAAAAAGAATCTCAAGATCGCCACGGGCCTCATGTGCCGCCATTCCGCGTCGCGCCAGGAGTTGATCCGGAAAGTCCGCGAAGGCGAGCTGGGTGACATCAACTTCCTCCGTGCCTACCGTCTCCAAAGCGGCCACCGCATGGCGCCGTCCAAGGGGGAGGAAAACGAGCTGATCTGGCAGATCCGTCATCCCCACTTCGCCCTGTGGGTCGCCACGGGTGTTTTCATCGACAACCTGATCCATCAGGTGGACGAGTGCTGCTGGGTCAAGGACGCGTGGCCGGTGAGCGCGCACGGCCTGGGCGGGCGGGCGCCCGACAACACGGATTGCAGCCAGAACCTCGACACCTACTCGGTCGAATACACCTTTGCCGACGGGGCCAGGGCGCTGGTCAACGGACGCTTTGCCCCGAAGTGTCACTCGGATTTCGCCACGTTCATCCACGGGACGAAGCGTGCCGCGCAGTTCTCCGGCAACGTCCATGCGCCGACCGTGCAGATCTACAAGGACCAGCGCACCACCAACGACAACATCGCCTGGCGTCCGGCAAAGGAGGCCGAGAGCCCTTATCAGGCCGAGTGGAGCGAGTTGCTGCGCGCCATCCGCGGCGATCAGAAGCACAACGAGGTGCGTCGCTCGGCGCTCTCCAACCTTGCCGCCATCATGGGCCGTGCAGCCGTTCACTCCGGCAAGATCATCACATGGGAAGAGGTGATGGCGTCCAACTTCAAATTCTGTCCGGACGTGGACGCGCTGACGGAGAAAAGTGCCGCTCCGGTGCGGGCCGACGCGCAGGGCCGCTATCCGGTGCCGGTGCCCGGCGTGTGGTCCGAGGTTTGATCTCGAACGGAGGGAGATGCCCTTCGTTGCCAGCGGACACCTGGGTCAGGACCGCTTCGCTTCTTCGAGAGGGCGATGTTCGGCGGCGACCCCGGCAGGGAGGCCGAGCATGTAATGGATCACATCGGCGGCTGAGTAGGAGTTTTGTTCCGCCGGCAGAAAGCGGGTGAGGCCCGTCACGTCATCTCCCGCGGTGAGGAACGCCGGCTCCAGATAACCCCACGGCTGAATCTGGCTCAGACCGATGGTGGACATCAGCCCGTTGCAGACGCATTTGCGGCCGGGTGTGTCTTCGATTTCTCCGCCCTTGGCCACGTAGTTCTCCTCCGGTTCGCCCGGACAACGATAGCCGAGCGAGCCATCCGGCTTGCGAAAGGCGGAGCGCAGATAACCGAGGTCGCAAATCCGCTCTCGTGCCGCGTAAAGCTCCTCTTCGGACATGGTGCCTTCCAGTTTCGCGACTTTGAACGGAAAGCCGGTGGGGGAGGCCTTGGGATCCGTGAAGACCTCGAGGCTTCCGCTGCGGCAGGAGCGCAGGACCCGCGCCTTGATTTCGGGTTCAATGCCGGACTCTTCGCAAAAGGCAAAGGCGGTTCCAATCTGCACCCCGGTCGCCCCAAGGCTCATCGCCTCGGCCAGACGCGCAGGGGTGGCATACGAACCGGCCATCCAAAACGGCAGTCCCAGGGCGCGGATTTTGTCGATGTCGGGAACATCGCGCGACCCGTAGACGGGTTCGCCCCGTTCGTTCAGCTTCCCGGTTTCACGCGGCGGCGCGTTGTGCCCGCCGGCGGTGGGGCCTTCAATCACGAATCCGTCAACGCGCCCGCTGGCTTTGCGGGCCAGCGCCATGGCAAGCACCGTGGAGGAGATGATGGCAAGGAAGTTCGGCCGCTTCAGCGTTGGCGGAACCCCTGCGCAGAAGGCGGCGGGGTCGAAGGAACAGAAAAACTCCTCGCCCGAAGCAACGCCATCCACATCCAGCTTCATCCGCACCGCCTCGCCCCGCGCCAGTTGATCGAGGATTCCGGGGATCGCCATCGGAATCCCGGCGCCGACGAGCACATAGTCCACACCCGCGAGCATGGCTCCAAAGAGGGACGGCAGCGTGGGGAGCTGGATTTTTTGAAGGTAATTGATGCCGACCAGGCCCGCGTGCCCCTCCTTGGCGAGGAAGACTTCCACGAAGTTGGCCAGCACGATCAGTTCGAGCAGCGCCGGTGCGGGTTGCACTGAAAGCAGGGGGGTGGGTTTGAACGGCTGCTCCGCCGGCTTGCCGCCGGGGATGAAGTAGCGGTCCAGGACGCGTTGCGCCACGCCGGGGAATGGAAACCGGTCCAGTGCCCGGCGCAAATCGCCGCCGGGGTCTCCTTCCTGCAGGCGCCGGGCCAGGATCACGTCCAGCGCGGTGCCGGACACGACCCCCAGCTGGCCAAGGCGGGAAACCGCCTTCGCCAGGCACCAGTTGGAAACACCGGCGCCCATGCCACCTTGGATAATTTGGGGATGCGTCATCTTCTTCAAAGGAAACCAAGGTATCCGGTCGCCCCGCGATGGCCTTGATGTGAGTCAATCATTGGGACACGGTGGTGCCTCCCGTTCCCGTTTGCAAACTCCGTCCGGGCAGGGAGGTTTTAAAAACACGCTTCCCAAGCACCTTGCGTTGCTCCACGCTTCCGCGCCAGAAATGAGCGCAGCGAAGGACAAGGCCGGTGATGCGGTGGTCATCCGCGAGCTGGTCGTCGCCAACAAGGTCGGCATACACGCCCGGCCTGCGGCGATGTTCGTCAAGATCGCCAGCCGCTACAGCTGCGACATCTTCCTCGAAAAGGACGGCGAAAAAATCAACGGCAAGAGCATCATGGGCCTGCTCATGCTCGCCGCCGGCCCCGGCAGCCGTCTCACCTTGGAAGCCAACGGCAAGGATGCAGCGCAGGCCGCAGCGGAGATCGAGGATTTGTTCCAGCGGAAATTCGATGAGGAGTGAGCGTGTTCCGCACCTGTGTGGTCCGGTTTTACAGGTTCGATTTCCGCCTGGGCGGAAACCCGGCGACTTTGGACTTTGAACTTTGAATCCCGAACTTTAGCTTTCGCCCCGTGTCCGCACCCGATTTCGACATCAAATACGTCGCGCATCTCGCCCGGCTCAAGCTCTCTCCCGAGGAGGAGCAGCGGCTGGGCGCGCAGCTTGGCAACATCCCGGCTACATCGAGAAGCTCAAGGAAGTGGACGTGACCGGCGTCGAACCGACCGCCCATGCCTTCCCGATGGTGAATGTTTTCCGACCCGACGAAACGCGCCCAGGACTTTCAAACGAGGACGCGCTTCGCAACGCCCCGAAGAAGGCCAGCGGACTCTTCGTCGTGCCCAAGGTTGTCGAGTAACCCGCCGCCCGTTTAGCGCCCTTACGATTTACGCTTTCCGTCCCGTGCTACATCGCCTCACCATCTCCGAACTCACCGCCCGCCTTGCCCGCCGCGAGGTCTCCGCCCGCCAGGCCACGCAGGCATGTCTCGACCAGATCGCCCGCGTGGACGGCGACATCCAGGCCTTCATCAGCCACAACCCGGCGGATGCCCTTGCGCAGGCCGATGCGGCGGACAAGCTGATTGCCGCCGGGGCTGACTTTGCCAGACAACCGCTCCTCGGCGTGCCCATCGCGCTCAAGGACGTGCTCGCCGTGCAGGGGCAGCCGCTCAACTGCTGCTCCAAGATTCTCGGCAACTTCACCTCGCCCTATGACGCCACCGTCGTGGAGAAGCTCAAGGCCGCGGGTGCGATCATCTTTGGCCGGCTGAACATGGACGAGTTCGCGATGGGCAGCTCGACCGAGAACTCCGCCTTCCAGACCACGCGCAACCCGTGGGACACCACGCGCATCCCGGGCGGTTCCTCCGGCGGCAGCGCGGCAGCGGTCGCAGCGGACGAGTGCATCGCGTCGCTCGGCTCCGACACCGGCGGCTCGATCCGTCAGCCGGCGGCGTTGTGCGGCTGCGTCGGGATCAAGCCCACCTACGGGCGGGTCTCCCGCTACGGCCTCGTCGCCTTCGCCAGTTCGCTCGACCAGATCGGGCCGTTCACCAAGGACGTGCGCGACGCGGCGACCTTGCTCGAAGTCATCAGCGGCCACGACCGTCGCGATGCCACGAGCATCCCGCAGCCCGTGCCGGGCTACACGAAGGCGCTCACCGGCGACGTCAAGGGGCTGCGCCTCGGCCTGCCCAAGGAATACATGGTCGGCGGGCTTGATCCACAGGTGAAGGCGGCCGTGGATGCCGCCGTGAAGCAGCTTCAGTCCCTCGGCGCGACCGTCGAGGAGATTTCCCTGCCGCACACCGACTATGACGTGGCGGTTTATTACATCATCGCCACCGCCGAGGCCTCGGCGAATCTCGCGCGCTTTGACGGTGTGCGTTACGGCGCAAGGATTGACGGCGCGGACCCGCTGGAGATGTATGCCAACACGCGGGGCGCGGGCTTCGGTGCGGAGGTGAAGCGCCGCATCATCCTGGGCACTTACGTCCTCTCCAGCGGCTACTACGACGCCTACTACCTGCGCGCGCAGAAGGTCCGCACGCTGATCCGGCAGGATTTTCTCAAGGCGTTCGAGAAGGTGGACGCGATCATCACCCCCACCACGCCAACGCCGGCGTTCAAGGCCGGCGAGAAGTCGGGTGATCCGTTGCAGATGTATCTCTCGGACATCTTCACCATCGGCTGCAACCTGGCGGGCATTCCCGGCATCAGCCTGCCCTGCGGCTTCGCGCCCAACACGAAACCGGAAACTCCAGACGCGAAACTCCCCATCGGTCTGCAACTCCTGGGCAAACCTTTTGGCGAGGAAACCGTCCTCCGCCTCGCGCACGCCTATGAGCAGAGCACTCCCTGGCACAGGGACCGGGCGCTTTGATGCTGTAAGCAACTCCCCGGCGAGCACCCTGTTCCGGGTCTCTTTGGGATGCTGGCAGAGCTCGCGATCCCTCTCGTCAGGAGTCGTGCGATTCCAGCTCAAGAACAGGGCGGGGGAGAGGAAAACGGGCTTTGCTGTGCGTTATTTTCCGGTGGTCAAAGCGCGGGACGGCTGGTTGACTCCCCCGGACATGGAGTTAAGGTGCGCCCGGCTTCATGCGTCCATGCGTCCGCGATACACGAGAGCTTTCACTTTGATTGAGCTGCTGACGGTGATCGGCATCATCGGCCTGCTTGCGGCCTTGCTGCTGGGGGGGCTTGTTCAGATGAAGGCGCGCACGCACCGTGTCACCTGCCTGAACAATCAGCGCCAGCTGCTGGAGGTCTGGCAGAAATACGCGAGCGACAATGATGACCGGCTGGTGGTGAACTCCAACCCCATCGGCAGCGCCACCCCGGTGACGACCAACATCCCGTGGGCGTCCGGCGGCACCCATCAGTTTTACGACACGGTCACAAACGAGGTGTTCATCACGGACACCAGGTTCTCGGCGTTCGCCTACGCGAATCTGAACCCGCGCATCTACCGTTGCGGCGCCATCAAGCATTACATCGCGGGCGTGTCCATGACCCGGCACTACAGCATGAACCCCTACATGGGCGTCCAGAATGGGCAGACCTTTGCCGCGCCACGTGGCTTTGAACGCTACCAGCGCATGAGTGACATCGCGGTTCCCTCGGATCGCCTCGTCTTTGCCGAGATGAATCCCTACATCATCTGCACCACGGCCATACGCATCAACAGCATGACCACCAACTCCGGAGGTCTCGTTGCCAGCGGTGACTTCGCCACGCTGCCGTTCTTCCCGCACGGCAAGATCACGATGGTCAGCTACGCAGACGGCCATGTGGAGCCGCAGAAGATGCTGACAACGGAGATGGACCGCATCTGGCCGGTCCCATGGATTGCGGACCATCAGAACTTGCACTCCCCGACCAACGCGGATTTCCTCTGGTTTGCGAGCCGCATTACTCGCGGGCTATGAGAGCCGGCTCCTTCAGGTTGTTCCCGCGTAAGTTTGCCCCTCATTCATGCTGATCGACCTGCGCGAAAAGCCTCATCATCCATTCGACACACCGTAACCGCGCCATGCAAAAAGTCCTGTTCTCCATTTTTGTTGCCCTGGGCTACCTCTTCCGCGCGCTCAAGCAACCGGCAGCCTGGGCCGTCATCGCGGTCGTCGCGGGATTGATCTGGGTGAGCCGCCGTCACGCCGAGACAGCAAAGGTGGTTCACAAACATCCGCCCATTCAGTTCAAGCCCCTCGCCCCCGCTCCTGTCAAACCGGAGGGAGGTGCGGCAGCCGGCCCCACGCCCGGCATCACCTTCGCCCCCTCGGAAGAAACCGACTCCCTGGACCCGGACCCGGAAAAACGGCCGATCATGTCTTCGCGCGATCTGGAAGTGGCCGTGGGCCGGTTTCACAAGGATAACCTTCGACTGCCCAAGGACGCGGATGAACTCATCGAACAGAAATATCTCGTTGGCGTTCCGCCCGCACCGCCCGGCAAACGCTACCTTCTCGACCTTTCTCCCATCCGGATGCGGCTGGTGAGCAAGTGAGATGGCTCTTGGGAGGGTTGGAAGGCTGGAGATTGGCGAGTTGAGTGGTGTTGCGAAAATGGGCTGAACGAAGGCGCGCGCAATTGTTCACCGTGGATGCGCCTTTGAAGCTTGCCAGTCCCGTCGTCGTCCGGCTTACTTCGCCGGAATTTTTTCGTGCCATGCCGCTTTCCGCTGAACAACTCGCCAAAGCCAAGTCCCTCGGGTTTTCCGACCGCCAGATCGCCCATCTGACCGGCAAGACGGAGGACGCCGTCCGTGCCGAACGCAAACGCATCGGTCTCGTGCCCAGCTACCGCCTCGTGGACACTTGCGCGGCGGAGTTTGAGGCTTACACGCCCTACTACTATTCCACCTACGACCGTGGTGATGACGAGGTGAAGGGCAACACGGCGAAGAAGGTGATGATCCTCGGCGGCGGCCCCAACCGCATCGGGCAGGGCATCGAGTTCGACTACTGCTGCGTCCATGCCGCGTTTGCGCTCAAGGAGGACGGCTTCGAGACCATCATGGTGAACTCGAACCCCGAGACCGTCTCGACCGACTATGACACGAGCGACAAGCTGTTCTTCGAGCCGCTCACGCTGGAGGACGTGCTGCACATTTACGAGCGGGAGAAGTGCTGGGGGGCCATCGCTCAGTTCGGCGGGCAGACGCCGCTGAACCTCGCGCTCGGCCTGCAGAAGAACGGCGTCAACATCATCGGCACTTCGCCGCAGAGCATCGAAGTGGCCGAGGATCGCAAGCTCTTCGCGGCGATGCTGACCAAGCTGAACATCCCGCAGCCGCCCAACGGCCTCGCCATCAACGAAGCCGAGGCGCTCGTGGCATCGAAGCGGCTGGGTTATCCCGTTCTTGTGCGGCCCAGCTTCGTGCTGGGTGGCCGGGCGATGCAGATCGTGTATTCCGACGCGGAGTTGTCGCACTACATGCGCTTCGCCGTCGAGGCCGGCCCCGACCGCCCCGTGCTCGTGGACAAGTTCCTCGAAGACGCGACCGAGGTGGACGTGGATTGCATCACGGACGTCGGCCAGTTCAAGAACCCGGACGAGGGCACCATCGTCATCGGCGGGATGCTGGAGCACATCGAGTTCGCGGGCGTCCACTCGGGCGACGCCGCGATGGTCCTGCCGCCGCACACGCTGTCCCAATCGGTCATTGAGACGATCCGCGGCTACACGCATGCAATGGCGAAGGAGCTGAAAGTCATCGGCCTGATGAACGTGCAGTATGCCGTGAAGGGCGAGACGGTCTATGTGCTCGAAGTCAACCCGCGTGCGAGCCGCACGGTGCCCTTCGTGAGCAAGGCCATCGGCAAGCCCCTGGCCAAGCTTGCCGCGAAGGTCATGGCTGGAAAGACCCTGAAGGAACTCGGCTTCACCGAGGAAATCTGGACGAAGTATTGGGCGGTGAAGGAGTCCGTGTTCCCGTTCAACAAGTTCCACGGGCAGGACATCCTGCTCTCGCCCGAGATGCGCTCCACCGGCGAGGTCATGGGCCTGGACGCTGACCTCGGCGTGGCTTACGCGAAGTCGCAGATGGCTGCGAATTCGCCGTTGCCGCTCAAGGGCAAGGTTTTCATGAGCGTGAGCGATGCGCACAAGGAGCACGTCGCGGAAGTCGGCAGGCAGTTTGCCGACCTGGGCTTCGAGCTGGTCGCCACCAATGGCACCGCCACCGTGCTGGAAAAGGCCGGGCTGCAGGTGCAACGCATTTACAAGCTGGCCGAAGGCCGGCCCAACGCGATTGATCTGCTCAAGAACAAGGAAATCCAGCTTGTCATCAATACCCCCGCCGGCCAGACGCCGCGCGCCGACGAAATCAAGATCCGCACAACCGCCGTTTACACGGGCACGCCCATCATGACGACGCTCTCCGGCGCACGCGCCGCAGCCCTCGGAATTGCCGCGTTGCAAAAGAGCGGCTACGCGGTGCGCACGGTGCAGGAGTATCACTGACTTGTGGAAGTGGTGGAGCCACAGGAGTTGCCCGCGAAACACGCGAATTGACGCGAATGGCTCCAGACCTTGCGCAATTGCCAGCCGTTCAAGCTCCCGGTCTTTGATTCGCGTCCATTCGCGTGATTCGCGGGCCGTATCAGGTTTTCCCGATGGGCGTATCAAGTCATTTGATTTCCCCTCCCCATGGGCCAATGATAGTTATGGATGCGAATACGACGGCAATGTCGCAGTCGGAACGAAAGACACGCATATGAAAAAGCTTCTGATAATCGGGCTCACCTTCGCCACCCTCCTCCCTGCCAGGGCCCAGCTCTTCAGCCGCGGTGCCTTGGGAACGGCGGTTGTGGGGGGCATTCTAGGCGGGGTCATCGGGCATAACTCGGGCCGGAAGACCGCCGAAGGCATCGGCATCGGCGCGGGCACCGGGCTGCTGCTCGGCGCGCTGGCAAATGATTACCAGCGCCAGGCTGGCTACGAACCCGCCTACACGTCGGAGCCGGCGGGCTTCGGCGGCAGTCCGTATCGTTACACAACCACGGGCGCGGTCCTGGGCGGCATCGCAGGCGGGGTCATCGGCCACAACAACGGTCATCGGACGGCGGAAGGCGTGGCCATCGGTGCGGCGTCCGGCGCGGTGCTCGGAGCCATCGCCGACAACAGCCTGCGTCAGCCGGCGAACTACTATGCCGCGCCCGTCGCCGCCCAACCCGTCGTGGTGGCAGGGTATCCTCATCACCGTTATCACTCCCGGCCCGCTTTTGTCTCGTCTGTCATGACGACGCCGGTCATGAGTGGCGTGATGGTTCCCGCCCAGCCGGTGAACGTCGCCCCGGTCCAGCCGCAGACCGTCATCATCAACAACAACTACTACGGGACGACCCCAATGAGCAGCGCGAACGCCATGTTCGGCCGGTGAACGTTGACGCCATGGTGCGCAGTTTGAGCGGAATCCAGTGATTTGGGTCTGACAAACTGTGCGTCCCGCCGCTCTTGGCTGAACTGTATCAATGTTTTGCTCGCTCGCGTGAGTCGCCACCTGCAACCTGTTCCTGACATGAAATCGAACCTGCATACTTGGAGTGTATCCCTGAGTCTCGCCCTCGCTGCCGGCCTGCTGGCCGGCTGCGCGAGCGGCGTCCAAAACCCCCGCGGCGTCTCCGTCACCGAGATGAAGGCGGACGAGCGAGGTTTCGTTGCCGGCACCGGCGTCGAATCGCAAGACCTCGTGCGTGTCGCGGACAAGATGGCGCGTGGCATCCTCGGCGTCCCGCAGGTCGCCCGGGCGCAGGGCACCCCGCGCGTCGTGCTTGATCCCGTGGTGAACGAGACGCGTTTCCCCATCAACAAGGACATCTTCCTCACCCGAATCCGCGCGCAGCTCAACTCGCAGGCCACGGGCAAGGTGCTCTTCCTCGCGCGCGACCGCATGACCACGCTGGAACGTGAGCGCGATCTCAAGCGTTCCGGCCAGGTCACCAGCGGCAGCGACCCGAACGTCGTCGAGTTCAAGGGCGCGGACTTCTTCCTCACCGGCAAGCTCTCCAGCCTCACCACGCGCTCCTCCAAGGGCGTGAGCGACTATGTCCTCTACACCTTCCAGCTCATTGACGCGCGCACCAGCGACATCATCTGGGAAGGCTTCGAGGAGATTAAGAAGCAAGGTCTCGAAGACGCGGTGTATCGGTAAGCCAACGGAGCGCGGACTTCAGTCCGCTTCAACATCCGTATGTCGAACGTGCTTCCAACTCAGCGCAACAGCGAGGTTCTGCCCGTGGAGCGTTCCCCGCTGAAGCAGGCTAGAGCTCGCGCTCCGCTGGCGATGTGGCTCCCCGCCGTGATGTTGGTTTTCTCCACCGGCTGCGCCACCGTCTCCGACGCTCCTCCGGCTCAAAGCGCTTCCGCCCCCGCCGCCCCCCGCCGCGACCAAGTCCTCTGGAGCTATCGCAATGCCGCGCTCGCCATGCGCGCGGGTCGCTTCGACCAGGCCAAGGCCGAGCTTGAGGACGCGCTCGCCCGCCTCGGCGGCATTTACGGTCCCGACAAGGCCGCCGCCAGCGCCCGTCGTCTTTTCAACGAGGAGTCCAAGAAGAACTTCATCGGCGAGCCTTACGAGCGCGTGATGGCCTACTTCTATCGCGGCATCCTCTACTGGATGGACGGCGAACCCGACAACGCTCGCGCCTGCTTCCGCACCGGCCAGCTCCTCGACAGCGATGCCGAGAACAAGACTTACGCCGGCGACTACGCGCTGCTTGATTATCTCGACGGTCTCGCCTCCGTGAAGCTCGCCGCCGATGGTTCGGATGCCTTTGCCCGCGCGCAGAGCCATACGCGCAGCACGCCGCTCCCGCCATACGCTCCACGCGCGAACGTCCTGTTCTTTGTCGAGTTCGGAAACGGCCCGTTGAAATACGCCGCCGGCCAGTTTCGCGAGCAGCTTCGCTTCAGTCAGGGTGCCTCCAGCGCGAAATCCGCCGTCGTCAAAGTCGCCGGCCAGGCCCTCCCCGCCCCCGCCTACGACGACCTTTACTTCCAAGCCACCACGCGCGGCGGTCGCGTGATGGACCACATCCTCGCCGGCAAGGCACAGTTCAAGTCGGGGGCAAACTCCGTCGGCGACGCCGCGATTATCAGCGGGGCCGTGCTGGCGAGCACACAACAACGCCGGCACAACGCCGGCGACGAAGTCGGCGCGGGTCTGCTGCTCTTCGGCCTCGCCACCAAACTCATTTCCGGCGCGACCAATCCGACCGCCGACACCCGCTGCTGGGAGAATCTCCCCGGCCACCTCAGCTTCGCCGCCGCCGAACTCCCGCCCGGCCAGCACACCGCCACCGTCGAATTCCTCAACGCCGCCGGCACGCTGCACCGCGTGAAGACCGCCACCTTCACCGTGCAACCCGGCCGCGACACCGTCGTCTTCCTGAGCGACCACTGAGCCATGAACTTTTGCCGCGAAAGAACGCAGAGAACGCAAAGAGGCAGTTCTTTTCTGTGCTCTCTGCGCCCTTTCGCGGCTAAATCAACAACCATCCCTATGAAACACCTGTTCCTCCCCTCGCTCGCCGCCATAGCTGTCGCCGCCCTCACCGGCTGTCAGCACGGCGGCGCATACGAAGCCCGCAACGCCCAGCGCTACGATCTCGAAAACAAGGCGCCCTTCGCGCTCATGGACTCGATGGTGCAGACCTCCGTGACCAGCTCCGGCATCCAGAAGCAGACGCTTGAAGACGGACGGCTGCGCGTGATTGCCAACGTGCGCAACCGCGAGGCGCGCCGCATCCAGGTGCAGGTCAGCTGCGTGTTCAAGGACGAGAACATGGTGGCCACCGGCGACGAAACGCCTTGGAACAATCTCATCCTCACAGAGAGCGCGCAGGAAGCCGTCGAGTTCGTCTCGATGAACAACAAGGCCAAGAATTTCACCATCCGCGTGCGTCAGGCCCATTAACCGCAGATCAACATGAAAACGACACTCCTCCTCACCGCGCTCACCCTCCCGCTCGCCGCGTTCGGACAGGCTCAAGCCCCCGCTGCGCCGCCCGCGAATGCCCCCGTGCCCGTCACCACCGCGCCCGCCGTGTCCGGCGCGACGCCCGGCACCTACGTGTATGAGCAAAAACCCATCACCGGTCTGCCGCAGCTCATCACGCCCCAGCAGGCGCAGACCGTCATCGACAAGTTCAAGGCCGCCTATCCCAAGCTCGGCAGCCCGCGCATCCTCATCCATGTGAATCGCGACCTCGTGGACGAGAAGACCGGCACGCGCCTCACTTCGCGCAACGAACGCACCGAGACCACCCGCACGACGATTGACTCCACCATCGCCGCCGCGAACGCCGCGCAGCCGAACAACGCCGTGACCATCAACGCCGGCGGCGCGGTCACGCTCTCCGGCGGCGCGGTGCAAGGCCAGTTCCCGCCCGGTCCCGGCAAGGTCACGACCACCAACCAGCGCCAGACCCGCGACAACCGCTTCACCGACACCGCCCGCCCCGAGCCCACGCTGGCCGACAAACAGACCGCGCGCGACGTCGAGCGCCTCTTCGGTCGCCCGCTGCGCATGGGCGGCGCGTCGCTCGCGGACCAGCGCATCGCCACGCAGCTCATTCCCAGCCGCTCGCTCGACGCGATTCTCAAGGACACGAACGGCGAGGCTGCCCGCAAGGACCGCGAAGCACTCGCGAAGATTGCCGACGTGGCCCTCGAAGTCCTCATCTCCAGCCGCCAGCTCGTCATCCGCGAAGTCTCTGGCGACAAGGTCTATCAAGTTCCCGACATCCAGGTCTCCGCCATCCGCCTGAAGGACGCCGTGATCCTCGGCCAGGCCAGCGCCTCCGACATCCTCGGCAAGGACCGTTACGCCGGCCGCATCGTCACCAACTTCGATGTGCGCGAGATCACCGAAGCCGTCGCCCTCGCCCTGATGGAGGACATGACGCTGTCCGTGAAGTAGGCGGGACAACCCAAGAACGCCCGGTTCAGGGGACACTGTCGGAGGACAGCTCGCTCTGCTCCGTGTGCACCGGGCACATGGTGACCAACTTTGGTGTGTCATTTTCCGTCGGGCTTGGCAGGTTTCCCGTCATGAAATCTCGTCTCGCAATTCTCTCTGCTGTCCTCGTCCTGACGGGTGCCATCGTTTCCGGTGCCGACGCGCCGAAGGCTCCGGCACCCGCCAAGAAGGCCTCGCCGCCCTCGCTCCCGCCCACCCAGGCCGACGTCCCCTATGGCACGCATCCCAAGCAGGTGCTGCATTTCTGGAAGGCCGAGTCGGCCACGCCCACCCCGCTGCTGTTCTTCATCCATGGCGGCGGCTGGCAGGCGGGTGATCGCATGAGCGGACTGGCCGGTATTCTCCCCAACATCTTGAAGGCCGGCATTTCCGTGGTGTCGGTGGAGTATCGCTTCATCGCCGAGGCGACGGCGGACAAGGTGGAACCACCGGTGAAGGGACCGTTGCACGACGCCGCGCGTGCGTTGCAGTTCGTGCGCAGCAAGGCCGCCGAGTGGAACATTGACAAGCAGCGCATCGGTGCCAGCGGCGGCTCCGCAGGCGCGTGTTCGAGCCTGTGGCTGGCGTTTCATCCCGACCTTGCCGACCCGAAGAGCGGCGATCCCGTGGCGCGCGAATCCACGCGGCTCTGGT
>JBAYGL010000027.1:0-20313 GCA_041666725.1 Limisphaerales bacterium | reverse complement strand
TCCTCGGCGGTGCCAAGGTGTCGGACAAGATTCTCGTCATTGACCGGCTGCTGGAGAAAGCGGACACGATCCTCATCGGCGGCGCGATGGCCTACACGTTCAAGCTCGCAATGGGCTACGGCGTCGGCAAATCACTCGTCGAGCCGGACGCGACCCGCACCGCCGTCCGCGCACTTGCCAAGGCCGCCGAGCGCGGCGTGAAGTTCCTGCTGCCGACGGACAACGTCGTCGCAACGCCCGTGGACACCGGCAAGCTCAACAAGAAGGGCAAGCCCGTCTTCGAATTCACCAACCCGCTCGTGAACGCCGACGCGGACATTGCGGATGCAGACGAAGGCTTCGACATCGGCCCGGCCACGGCGGCGCGCTACGCGGACATCGTCCGCAGCGCCAAGACCGTGCTCTGGAACGGCCCGATGGGCATGTTCGAGGACAAGCGCTTTGCGGAAGGCACCAACGTCGTCGCCCGCGCCGTGGTCGAGGCCACCCAGAAGAACGGGGCCAAGACCATCATCGGCGGCGGCGACAGCGTGAAGGCGCTGAACAAGGCCGGCCTCGGTGACAAGGTGACTTTCATGAGCACCGGCGGCGGCGCGAGCCTCGAATTCCTCGAAGGCAAGGAGCTGCCCGGCGTGGCAGTGCTGACGAACAAGTAATTTCAAACGAACTTCAACACACCCACCGATGGACAAAGAACGCAAACTCATCATCGCCGGCAACTGGAAGATGAACAAGACCGTCGCCGAGGGGCTGGCCCTCGTGGACGGCCTCAAGCGCGAGCTGGGCGCAGTGAAGGAAGTGGACATCGTCGTCTGCCCGCCCTTCACCGCGCTGGAATCCGTGTCCAAGGCCATCGACGGCACAACCCTCCGCCTTGGCGCGCAAAACATGAGCGAGAACAATTTCGGCGCGCACACGGGTGAAATTTGCGCCGGGATGCTCAAGGAATTCCTCGTCCGCTATGTCATCCTCGGCCACTCGGAGCGCCGCCAGTATCAGCTGGAGGGCGACCCGCTCATTGCGAAGAAGGCAGCCGCCGCGCTTGCCGCGTCGCTCAAGCCGATCGTCTGCGTCGGTGAAAAACTGGAGGATCGCGAGTCCGGCAGAACCGAGAAGGTCGTCGAGACGCAGGTGCGCGGCAGCCTCGCCGGGCTGACCAAGGCGCAGATGGAGGAAGTCATCATCGCCTACGAACCCGTCTGGGCCATCGGCACCGGCAAGACGGCGACCACGCAGCAGGCGCAGGATGTTCACGCGTTCATCCGCGGCGTGCTCACCCAGATGTTCGACGAACCGACCGCCCGACGCGTCCGCATCCAATACGGCGGCAGCGTGAAGCCGGGCAACGCCCGCGAGCTGATGGGCCAGCCGGACGTGGACGGAGCCCTCGTGGGCGGCGCGTCGCTGGCAGTGCGTGACTTTGCGGACATTGTGAAGAATTCCATTTAACCCAGACTGCCAGTTGCTGACTGCTAACCGCCAAACACTATGAGTTTCGTTGCCGGCCTTTTGACCACTGTCCTCGTGCTGGACAGCCTGTTCCTCATCCTCCTCATCCTCGTGCAGCTGCCCAAGAAGGAAGCCGGCGTCGGCCAGGCCTTCGGCGGCGGCGCCACCGACGCGCTGTTCGGCGCGGGCACCGGAAACGCGCTGACGAAGATGACCAAGTATGCCGCGACCATCTTCCTCGGCCTGTGCCTCGTGCTCTACGTCATGGGCGGCCACTTGCGGAAGAACGGCAGCAGCGTGCGTGAAGAGTTGAAGAAGGCCGGCGCGTCCTCCGTGCTCCCGCCGAAGCCCGCGGCTCCCTCCACGCTCACGGCACCCGCCGCGACCGTCCCGCCGCCCTCGATCCTCACGAACGCGCCCGCCGCAACTGCCAAGACGGCTCCGGCTCCCGCTGCGGTCGCTCCCGTCACGACAAAGACGACGGCCCCGGCAACTGCGCCCTCGACAACCCCGCCGGCGAAAAAATAACTTCGGCCTCATGCCCAACAAGCTGAACGCCCAGGGACGAGTGCTCCGGGCGTTCTGCCTTTCAGGGATGAAGCATGAGGGATGAAGCATGAAGTTCCGCCTCCCTTCATCGCTGCGATTCATACTTCATACTTCATACCTCATCCTTTGCCTGGGTTGCACCCGCTCCGAGCCGCCCGCCGACCTCGTCCTCGTCAATGGCGCGGAGCCCGATTCGCTCGACCCCGCCATCATCTCCACGCAGACGGAGATGCGCATCGTAAAGGCGCTCTTTGAGGGCCTCACGCGGCTCGAAGGCACCAACGCCACGCCGGAGCCGGCCATCTCACAACGATGGGAGATGTCTCCGGACGGCACCGTTTACACGTTCCACCTCCGCACCAACGCCGTCTGGTCCACGGGCCAGCCGATCACCGCCGAGGACTTTGTCTGGTCCTGGCGGCGCGCGCTCAATCCCGTGACCGGCGCGGAATACGCCAGCCAGCTGTTCTTCATCAAGGGCGCGGAAGATTACTCGACCGGCCGGACCAACAGCGCAACCGGCAGGCCGTTCACGCCCGACGACGTCGCCGTGCGCGCGCTTGACCCGCTCACGCTGCGCGTCGAACTGATCGGCCCGACGGCCTTCTTCCTCGACCTCTGCGCATTTCCGACCCTCGCCGTGGTCCCGCGCTGGTGGATCGAGCAGCACGGCGACCGCTGGCTTCTCGCACAGCCGGTGCCCTGCAACGGCGCTTACACGCTGGATTTCTGGAGGCTCAACGACCGCGTCCGCCTGCGCCGCAACCCGCGTCACTGGGACGCCGCGAACATCCGCAGCGAGCTCGTGGACTTCCTCCCCATCAAGTCCGCCACCACCGCGCTCAACCTCTACGACACCGGCGCGGCGGACGTGATCTGGGACAAGAGCCTCGTGCCCAACGAGCTGATGGATGTCTTGAGCAAACGGCCGGACTGCCACAAGTTCGACTACCTCGGCACCTACTTCTTCCGCTTCAACGTGAAGCGCAAGCCCTTCACCGACGTGCGTGTGCGCAGGGCCTTCGCGCTCGCCGTGGACCGCAAAAAACTGGTCGGCAAGATCACCCGCAGCGGCGAGACGCCCACCGCGCACTTCACGCCCCGGGGCATGGGAGTCTATGAGCCGCCCGAAGGCTGGGGCTACGATCCCGAGCAGGCCCGCAGGCTTCTCGCCGAGGCCGGCTTTCCCGGCGGCAGGGACTTCCCGCCGTTCCATTACCTCTTCAAGACCGAGAAGATCGACGAGCAGGTGGGCGTGGAGCTGCAGGAAATCTGGCGCAAGGAACTCGGCGTGAAGATGGAGCTGCGAGCCATGGAGCCGAAGGTTTATTACAACGCCCAGAGTGCGCTGGACTACGACCTCTCGCGCAGCAGCTGGATTGGCGACTACAACGACCCGAACACGTTCCTCGACATGTTCATGACCGGCAACGGCAACAACCGCACCGGCTGGTCAAACCCGGCCTACGACGACCTCATCCGCACCGCCAACCGCCAGACCGATCCGAAGAAACGCGCCGCGGTCCTGCGCCAGGCCGAGACGCTCCTCATCCACGATGACCTGCCCATCGTCCCGCTCTGGTTCTACGCCGGCGTGAACTTCTACGACCCGAAGCGCATTGAAGGCATCCACGCGAACCTGCTTGATGAACATCCGATACACACCATCTGGAGGAAGAAGTAATCAGTGTTCAGTATCCAGTATTCAGTGGCACCGCCTCAGCCACTGGTGGCGACTGAACACTGATTACTGAATACTCGTTCCACCGTGTCCTACTTTCTCAAACGCGCCGCCCTCCTGCTCCCGCTGCTGCTGCTCATCAGCGTGATGGCGTTTGCGCTGTTGAAGCTCGCGCCCGGCGGTCCCTTCGACAAGGAGCGCGCACCGGCCACGGCGGAAATCAAGCGTGCCATCGAGGCCAAGTATCACCTCGACGAGCCGTGGTGGCGGCAATACTGCCGCTACATCGGCGGCGTGTTGCACGGTGACTTCGGGCCGTCCTTCAAGTATCGCAACCACACGGTCACGGACATCATCGCACAGGGGCTGCCGGTGTCGGTGGCGCTGGGCGGGATGGCGTTCGCGCTGTCGCTGGGCATCGGGATTCCGCTGGGCTTATGGTCGGCGGCGCGGCGCGGCGAGTGGGGCGATTACACGGGAAGCTTCCTGGCCATCCTCGCGGTGTGCGTGCCGGCGCTGGTGGTCGGGCCGCTGCTGATCATGGGCTTCGCGATCCATTGGCGGCTGCTGCCGGTGGCGTTGTGGACCTCGCCCGCGCACGTCATCCTGCCGACGCTGACACTGGGTCTCTACTTCTCCGGCCGCGTCGCGCGGCTCATGCGCGAGGGAATGTTCACAACGCTCCACGAGCACTACATCACCACCGCGCGCGCGAAGGGCCTCGACGACACCACCGTCCTGCTCAAGCACGCGCTGCGGATCGCCATCCTGCCGGTCGTGTCCTACTCGGGGCCGCTGCTGGCGGACCTGCTCACGGGATCATTCATCGTGGAAAACCTGTTTCAGATCCCCGGCATAGGCGTGTTCATGGTGAACAGCTCGTTGAACCGGGACTACCCGATGGTCATCGGCCTCGTGCTGCTCTACGCGTCGCTCCTGCTCGTGCTGAACCTGCTCGTGGACGTGGCTTACAGCTATCTCGACCGGAGGGTGAAGTATGAGTGAGCAAGCGGTGGCCAGCGGTCAGCAGTCAGCGGTCAGCACGGCAAGTCTGGCGGCGGGCAACTGGTTTGCCCTTCTCTCATTAGCACCCGGCTTCAGCCGGGTGTCTGGAACGCGCGCATTGGAAAACCGTTTCAACGGTTTTCCTCCTCCGGCCAAACCGTTGAAACGGTTTGACCCTCATTCGTCTCCAATCACCCGGCTGAAGCCGGGTGCTAATGAGAGACAGAGGGAAGGCCGCTGCGGCATTGCGCCGGAAAGGCAAACGCCATGAGCGCCGAATCCCTTTCCCCCAATCAACGGGCTTGGCGGCGGTTTCGGAAGAACAAGTTTGCGTCGGGCTGCGGCTTGTTCCTCGCGGCGCTGCTGGGCGTGATTCTGCTCTGGCCGGTGTTGTCGTCGCCGGGTGTGGCAAAGGTAATGCCGGGCTTTCTCTCCACCGGCTTGCATGCGCCGAATGAGCATTCCCCCGAACTCTTCGCCCCGCCGAGCGGCCAGCACTGGTTCGGCACGGACATCCACGGGCGGGACATCTTCAGCCGGGTGATTTACGGGGCGCGCGTATCGCTGCTGGTCGGCGCGGTGGGAGCATGCGTGAGCCTCGTCATCGGCGTGCTGTGGGGCGCGGTGGCGGGTTACTTGGGCGGGCGCTGGGATGCCTGGCTGATGCGCGTGGTGGATGTGCTCTATTCGCTGCCGAGCATCATCTTCGTCATCGTGCTCATCACCACGCTGCACGGGGCGCTCGACAAATTGCAGTCCGCTGGAAAGCTCACCGTCGCCATGCGCGACACCACGAAGTTCGTCGGCCTCTTCGTCGGCCTCGGCGCGGTGTCGTGGCTCACGATGGCGCGCATCGTGCGCGGGCAGGTGCTGTCGCTGCGCACGCGGCAGTTTGTGGACGCCAGCCGCGCGCTGGGCGCGACGCACACGCAAATCCTCTTCCGCCACATCCTCCCGAACATCACCGGCATCATCATCGTGTATCTGATGCTGCTGGTGCCGGCCATCATCCTCTATGAGTCGTTCCTGAGCTACCTCGGCCTCGGCATCCAGCCGCCGCAGGCCAGCCTCGGGTCGCTCATCGCCGACGGCGCGGCGCAGATCAATCCCATCCGCATCTACTGGTGGCTGCTGGTCTTCCCCTGCTCGGTCCTGGTGAGCACGCTGCTGGCGCTGAACTTCTTCGGCGATGGCCTGCGGGACGCGTTTGACCCTCGCGGCGACCGGTGAGCGACGTGGCAGGAAGCGATGCGTCCTGTGCGGAGACTTGCCAGCAAGCCCCTGCGCTCACACCCTTCGTTCCAATCGTGTCTGGAAAGCATTTCCTCATCATCGGCGGCGGCATCGTGGGCATGGCCACCGCCATCAAACTCGCACGGCGGCTGCCGGGCGCACGCATCACCGTCCTCGAAAAGGAGCCCGGCGTGGGCCGGCACCAGAGCACGCACAACAGCGGCGTGCTTCACTGCGGCCTCTACTACAAGCCCGGCTCGCTCAAGGCCCGGCTCGCCGTCAGCGGCGTCGCGGAGATGACGCAGTTCTGCCGTGAGCACAACATTCCACACGACGTCTGCGGCAAGCTCGTCGTGGCCGTGGACGATGCCGAGGTCACGCGCCTCAAGGCGTTGCAGGAGCGCGGCACGCTGAACGGCCTGGCCGGCCTGCGCTGGCTCGGTCCGGAACAAATGAGGGAGATCGAGCCGCACGTCGGGGGCATCGCGGCCCTGCACGTCCCTCAGGAAGGCATCGTGGACTACGCCGGGGTTTGCGCGACGATGCTGGAGCTGATCACGAAGGCCGGCAACCGCGTCGTCACATCCGCGCGAGTGACGGCCTTGCGTGAGAGTGCGTCGGGCTGGGTGGCGGAGACGACGGCGGGCGCGTTTGAGGGGAGCTTCATCGTGAACTGCGCCGGCCTGCACAGCGACCGCGTGAGCGAACTGGCGGGCGAGCGGCGCGACGTGCGCATCGTCCCGTTCCGCGGCGAATACTACCAGCTGCGCAAGGACCGCGAGTCGCTCGTGCGCAACCTGATCTACCCGGTGCCGGACCCTCAGTTTCCGTTTCTCGGCGTGCATTACACGCGGATGATTCACGGCGGCGTCGAGGCCGGCCCGAACGCCGTGCTGGCCTTCGCCCGCGAGGGCTACAAAAAGACGGACATCCGCGTCGGCGACCTCTGGGATGCGCTGACCTTCAGCGGGCTGTGGAACTTCCTCGGCAGGCACAAGCGCATGAGCTGGGAGGAAATCAAACGCAGCTTCAGCAGGCGCCTCTTCTGCGAATCACTCCAGCGGCTCGTCCCCGAAATCCGCGAGAGCGACCTCGCTCCCGGCGGCGCGGGCGTGCGCGCACAGGCCATGTCCCCGGACGGCACGCTGGTGCAGGACTTCTGCCTCGTCGCGCGGCCCAAGGCTTTGCATGTGCTCAACGCGCCCAGTCCCGCCGCCACCGCCTCGCTGGCCATCGGCGAGGAAATCGCGCGGCAGGTGGCGGAAGCGGCGTAACAGCGGCGCACGCACACGGCTTGCCGTATCGCCGGCGTCTCTGCCGGCCCGCGCGTTCGACCGGCTGCGCTGTTGCGCTCGCCAAACAGGCCGGCGAAGACGCCGGCGGCACGGCAGGCCGGAGGCCTGCGCTACGGGCGAACGCCGCCGTTCGCAGGTTGAGCACCTGCCCTTGACTCCACACCGCCTCCGGCCAAGCTCCTGCCATGCGCTTCAAACTCACCGCTTCACTTCTCCTCGCCGCGCTGGCCGTCCACGCTTCCGACTGGCCGATGTTCCGCGGACCCGAACTGAACGGCATCTCGCGGGAGACCGGCTGGTCTTCGACCTGGTCCGCCGACGGACCGAAGATCGCCTGGCGTGCGAAGATCGGCCTCGGTTTCTCCACCGTCGCGGTCGGCGGCGGCAAGCTCGTCACCACCGGCCATAACGGCGACGCAAAAGGCCAGGACACGGTCTGGTGTTTTGATGCCGCGACAGGCAGGCCGCTCTGGCAGCACAGTTACCCCGCGCCGCTCGGCAACAAGTATTTCGAAGGCGGCACCACCGGCACGCCGACGATTGACGGTGACCGCGTTTTTCATCTGAGCCGGCTGGGCGATTTCTTCTGCTTCGAGCTGGCCACCGGAAAAATCGTCTACCAGAAGCAGCTGGCCACCGAGCTGGGCGTCGAGGTGAACGAGTGGGGCTTCGCCTCCTCGCCGCTCATTGAGGGCAGGCTGCTCATCCTGAACGTCGGCGACTACGGCACCGCGCTCGACAAGGCCACCGGCAAGGTCGTCTGGCAGAACGGCAAGGGCCCTGCCGCCTACGCCACGGCGGTCCCCTTCGATCTCGCCGGCACGCGCTGCATCGCGCTGCTCACGCATCGCGAATGCGCGGCGGTGGAGGTCGCCACCGGCAAGGTGCGCTGGAAGGCGAAGTTCAAATCCAACTACGACACCAGCGCCGGCGCGCCCGTCATCCACGATGGCACGCTGCTGCTCTCCGCCTACAACGTCCCGGCCGTGAAGCTCAACCTGCGCGACGGCACGCCCGCCGCCGGCTGGCAGACCGACACCCGCGTCCACTTCAACGCAGGCGTCGTGCTGGGCGGCCACCTCTATGCCTTCCACGGCCAGGCCGGCAAGCCGGAGGGCGAACTCCGCTGCCTCGACTGGAAGACCGGCGCGACGAAGTGGGCGCAGAAGGGCCTCGGCGTCGGCTCGCTCATGGCGGCGGACGGGAAGTTGATTGTCCTGAGTGAAACGGGTGAACTGCTCGTCGTCGCCGCGTCTCCAAAGGGTTTTGAACCCCTCAGCCGCGCGCAGGTCGTTGGCAAGAAATGCTGGACCGTCCCCGTCCTCGCGAACGGCCGCATCCATGTCCGCAACGTGCCCGGCGACCTGCTTGCCCTGGATGTGAGCGGCAAGTGAGGGTGCGGCTACTCCGAAACTTCCTCCGCCAGCGGCGTCGCCGCCTTGGCCTTGCGGCCGAGAGGTATTTCCGTGCCCAGCATCACCACGCTCACGGCGATGAGCGCGGTGCATATCCACGCCATCGTCGTCATGCCCAGCACGCCGACGAGATGAAACGCGATGAGCGGGGCGACCACCCCGCGCACGCCGGTGAAGAACGTGTGGACGCTCATGTAGTCCGCCACGCGCCCGGGCGGGGCGAACTTCGTCACCCACAGGCTCCAGGCCACGTCGCCCCCCGCGCTCGACACGCCGAAGATGACCGCGCCCAACGCCAGGCCCGCGTAGCTGTCGCTCACGAAAAAGGACAGGATGCCCAGGGCGAAACCGACGTTCAGCACCGCCCGCAGCGCGAAAAAATTCATCCGGTCGAACAGCCAGCCCCAGACCGGGCTGCACACCAGACGCGCCGCGTTCGGGATGACGCCCGCAAACAGCGCCACCATCGTCACGTCCAGCTTGAGGCCGTAGCGCTCGTTGGCCAGATACTCGACGCGCAGCGGAAACATCATCAGGTTGCCCATGCCCATGAACATCCATGAGATGAGCGTGAGCCGGAACAGCCGGTCTTCACGCGCGTAGCGCAATGCCCGCAGCGGATGCGTGCCCGCGCTGGCGATGAACGGTTCCGAGGGAATCTGCGACTGGCACCACGCGCCAAACGCAAACGCCGCCGCGAAGAACAGCAGCAGGGCGCGGAAGTATTCCAGGTGCACCGCGAGCAGGCGTCCTCCCAGTTCGTTCGCCAGCGCCGCCATGCCGATGCGGACGATTATCGCCTTCGAAAAAAGCCGCCCGCGCTCCTCCGGCGGGTAGTTCGTCTGGTAGACCTGCGTCATCAGCGGGATCACTGCGGCGGCGCAGGTCGTGGCGACGACGCTGCCCAGCACATACAGCGGAAGTCCCGGCGCGAACACCGCGATCAGGAGCGCGGTCGCCCCCATGAAGCCGATGCGGGACGACGCCTGCGCCACCGGCCAGCCAAGCCTGGCAACCCGGTTCACCACGAGCGGGCTGATGAGGTGCCCCAGGCTGCCGCCCGCCGCGATGAACGCCTTCGCCATCGGACCGGCGTTGAAGTGCCGCACCGCGATGAGCAGCAGGAACGTCGTGCCCGCCGCCTCCATGATTCCCGTCGTCACGGCGCGCAGGCGCTCGTAATGGAATGTGACCTGGGTGTGCTGGAGCGACACGGGCCGAGCGTGGATGAAAACGCCCGTGATTGGCAGCCGGAATTCACGGGCAAAGCGAACCGGCGCGGCGGGAAAAACCCGACCGCGCCGGTCTGCGAGATCAGAGGACAGGCGTCCGGTCCGTTCAGATGAACGGCGTCTGGCCCGGCCGGGCAACCGGCGCGACGGGGAGCTTCATGTCCCAGTGGATGTCCTTCGGGAAGAGATCCTCCTTCGAGTTGAGCGCCATCTCCCAGGTGATTTCCTTGCCGGTGTAGGCCGCCATGCGGGCCATGATGGCGGCGAGCGTGGTGTTGATCATGCGCATGCCGTTGTTGATGGGCTTGCCGGCGCGGATGCTGGCATACATTTCGTCGTGCTCGGTCTGGTAGCCGTTCTGGGTCTTGTCCCCGTTCCAGCGCCAGCGGTTCTCGCCGGTGATGACGTGGCGCTTGCTGCCGCTCTCGCCGTCATAGACGCCCTTGGTGCCGAAGACCTGCTCGCTCACGGAGCCGTGGCAACGGTCAAACTGACGGGAGTAATGATAGCCCTTCACGCCGCCGGCCCATTTGTATTCCGCGGCGAAGTGGTCGTAGATGTTGCCGTATTCGCCGCCGGCCTCCCCGGGGCGCACCTGGCGGCCGCCGGTGCAGATCACGCTCTCGGGCGGTTCGTCCTTCATCGCCCACAGGAGCTTGTCGATGGCGTGGACGGCCTGCTCGACGACATGATCGCCGGAAAGCCAGGTGAAATAATACCAGCGGCGGATCTGCCACTCGAGATCGGTCTTGGTGTTGGTGCGGTTCCACTTCGGGTAACGGTCCACCGCGCCGGTGTAATAGCTCGAGTAGAGCGCCATGATGTCGCCCAGCGCGCCGTCGTGGATCTTCTTGTAAACGTCCCGGTTCGGCGTGGACCAGCGCCACATGAAGCCGTCCACGATGGCCAGGTTCTTTTCCTTTGCCTTCTTGATGCTCTCGATCACCGAGCGCACCCCGGGGCCGTCCACCGCCATCGGCTTCTCGGCGAAGACGTGCTTGCCCGCCTCCACGGCCGCCTTGATGTGCTGCGGGCGGAAGCCCGGCGAAGTGGTGAGCAACACCACGTCAATGCCGCTGTTGAGCACTTTCTGGAACGCATCGAGGCCGGTGAACTGCCGCTCCTTCGGGACGTTGACCCGCTTGTAGTCGTCCTTGAGCTGGGCCTTGAGCGACTCCAGGCCGGATTCGATCTTGTCCTCGAAGATGTCGCCCACCGCCCACAGCTCGACGTTGCTGTCCGCGCGCAGCGTCTGGTTCGCAGCGCCGGTGCCGCGACCACCGCAGCCGACCCAGCCGACCTTGAGCTTGTCACCCGCCGCCGCCGCGTTCGCGACGTGTGGAAAGTGAACGACGGTGGCCAGCGCGCCGCCGGCGACGGCGGAGGATTTTAGGAAATCGCGACGGGTGGCGGAAACGGGAGAGGTGTCTGGATTCATGAGGTTTGAAAAAACTGTGCCTGCGGTTTAGTGGACGGTGGCCCGCCCGTCAAGCATCAGCCAAAATTCAACGGGTGATGCGGTAGCTCTCGCGTTTCGCGTCAAACAGCTCCGGCTTCAGTTTCGTGCCCAGGCCAGGCCCTTCCGGCGGCAGCGCGAAACCCTGCTCGATGACCACGTTCGTCTCGATGAGCGAGCTGTAGAACGTGCGGATGTGCGCACGGACGGTTTCCTGGAAGGTCACGTTGGGCACCGCCGTGGCCACGTGCAGGCCGGCGAAGAGCGTCAGCGGGCCCGTGCAATCGTGCATCGTGGCGGGCACGTTGTAGGTCTGCGCATACTCCGCAAGCCGGCGCGTCTCGCTGATGCCGCCGACCCACGTCGGGTCGATCATCACGTAGTCCGCCGCGCGCCGCTCCAGCACGAGGCGGTAGTCCTCGCGGCTCGTCAACATCTCGCTCACGGCGACGGGCACGCGCGCCTTCTCACGGAAATCGGCGAGCGTGTCGGCGTTGTCCACGCGCATCACGTCCTCAAGCCAGAGCGGGCGCAGGTCGCGCATGGCCTCGGCAATGCGCAGCGCGGCGGGCAGCTGGAAGAAGCCGTGGCCATCGAGGAGGATTTCAATCTTGTCGCCGACGCGGTTGCGCACTTCCTCCATCGGCTTTACGCAGGCTTTCACAGCCGACCACGGGAGGAAATTGCCGCCGTGCTCGTGGAACGCGCGGTCGAACGTCCAGAACTTCATCGCGCAGTAGCCTTCGGCGACGAGTTCCTCGGCGAGATCACCGGCGGCGTAGTTCGAGGCCCAGTTGTCTTCGAGCGGACCGGGCTTGCCGACGTCGCCATGACCAGGCCAGCCCTGGTCGCGCCCCGCGCCCATGCGCCGGCCATAAGTCGGCCCGCCGGAGCTGTTGTAAACGCGCACCTTGTCCCGCGCCTTGCCGCCCAGGAGTTGCCATACGGGTCGCCCGCAGACCTGGCCGAGAATGTCCCACAACGCGAGGTCAATGGCGCTGATGGCGCGCAGCTCCGTGCCACGCGATCCGAACGCGCTGGCCCGCTCGTAGAGAAAGCGCCAGTGGTTCTCGATGGACAACGGATCCGCACCGAGCAGTCGGCGGCCCATCCAGTCGTGAATCATCGCCGCGACCGCCTGCGGCACGTAGTAGGTCTCACCGTGCCCGATCACGCCCGCGTCCGTGTGGATGCGCAGCAGCAGCAGGCCGGGCATGATGTCGTCGGGAATCACCGTCTCGATGGCGGTGATCCTGATGCCCGAGCTGTTCGGAACGGGCTTGGGCGCGGGGGAAATGGTGGCGATGGCTTGCCGGGACTTCGCAGGCTTCTTCATGTAGGGGCGCAATTCAGTCCGCTCCGGGGGATTGGCGCAAGTCTGTAGCGACGACAACTCCGAGCGGCGGCGGCCGACCGTTCCGAGCTCCGGCAAACGCTGTAGAGAATAGACCCGTCTAGCCGCCAAAGTCACAACCCTGTAAATACAACGTCATGACACCGCAAGCGCATCCCGGAGCACGATTGAGTTGGGTGGCGTTTCTCTGCTGCATCACCAGTTTGCTTCACGCCGCCACCTATGATGTCGGCCCGGGAAAAGCCCGCACGCTGCTGCGCGAAGTTCCGTGGGGCACGCTTCAGCCCGGCGACATCGTCAACATCCACTCCAAGCCCGGCGGCTATCACGAGAAGATTCAAATCTCCGCCAGCGGCACGGCGGGCGCGCGCATCGTCATCCGCGGTATTCCCGACCCCGTGAACGGCGCGCTGCCCATCATCGATGGCAAGGACGCGGTGGAGGATCCTTCGATTGATTTCCGCAGTCCGGTCTTCTCCGACCTCGGCATCATCGTCGTCAGCCCGCGCAAGACGGGCTACGTCTATGGCGTGTATCACGTCAGCTTCGTGGACCTTGAGACGCTCGACATCCGCAACGCGCTCTACACGGCGGACAACAGCATCACCTACACGGACCAGACCGGTGCAGTGCGCGGCTACGATACGTTTGGTTGCGGCATCTACATCGAGTGGGCGCACGACTTCACCCTTCGCGGCTGCGAAATCAGCAACTGCGGCAACGGGCTGTTCGCCAATTCCAAGAACCTCGCGGCGCAGAGTTCGGCCCGCCTCCTGATTGAGAAGAACTACTTCCACGACAATTCCCACCCTTACATCCCCGATCCGGGCAACCCGGGTTCGCCCCTCGACGGGAGCAATGGCTACCACCATCACCACTGCTACACCGAATCCGCCGGCGTGATTTACCAATACAACCGCTTCGGTCGCCTCCGCCCGGGCGCGCACGGCGTGGCCATCAAGGACCGATCCTCCGGCCAGATCATCCGCTACAATGAGTTCGACATGACCGAGCAGTCCAACGTCCTGAACCTCGCGGACCCGCAGGGCGGCAGCGGCTTGATTGATGTGCAGCCGGACTATCTCGACTCCTTTGTTTACGGGAACCTCATCACCATCCGGGACTACGCCAGCAGCATGAGCATGATCTTCTTCGGCGCGTTCAACGGGCCGAACTTCTACGCCGCGCAGCATCGCGGCACGCTGCACTTCTATCACAACACGATCGTGAACCATCACAAGGCCGTCGCGCTCTTCTTCCTGCCGGACCGGACGTATGCGGGAACGAACCAGACCTTCGAAACCGTGGACTGCCGCAACAACATCTTCTATTCGGACACCGCGTTGCAGAACAACATCTACAACGCGGTGCACTTCTTCACCGGCGGCAGCAACAGTCTTGGCGGCGGCGACATCCTGCTGGGCAAAAACTGGATCAGCCCGGGCTGGCTCAAGGATTCCCCCGGCCACGGCTATTCCGGACGGCTCCTCGGCACGACGAACCTGATCGTCGGTGACGTGAACGGCGCGAACAACCCCGGCTTCGCGGACATGGCCGGTCAGGATTATCACCTCCTCACCGGAGCCAACGCGCTCGACGCCGCCGGCCCGCTTGCGTCCCCCGCTCTGCCCGCGAACGATGTGACGCAACAATACGCGCCGCCGCAGTCCTTCGTCACCCGCGTGACGCTTGGGGCCGCCCCCGACCTCGGTGCGCTCGAGAGTTCCGGAGCCGCGCCCCCGCCCGGGCCCGGCCATCTGCAATTCCCCGCCTCAAGCTATTCCGTCCACGAATCGGCCGGCAGCGTCACGCTCACCGTCGAGCGTGTGAACGGGACGAACGGCGCGGTGGGCGTGGATTTTGCGACTGCCGACGGCACCGCCAGCTCACCGGGTGATTTCACCGCCACCAATGGCACGCTCGCCTGGACCGCAGGTGACGCGGCACCAAAAACCATCACTGTGGCCATCGTCAACGACGCCCTCGCCGAAAGCAGCGAAACGCTGACTGTCAGGCTCTCGAACCCCACCGGGGACGCGGCTCTTGGCAGCACCACCATCACCACCGTCACCATTCTCGACGACGATGCCCCACCATCCTCCAACCTGCCCAACCGCCGCCCGCAGGCGCAGCCGCAGTGCCTGCTCGTGGCGTTGAACACCGCGACACCCGTCACGCTCGCCGGCCGGGATGGTGACAACGATCCGCTGACCTTCAGCGTCACAACCCCGCCGGACAAAGGTCTTCTTTCAGGCACGCCGCCCAATTTGACCTACACGCCGAACAGCAACGCGACCGGGCCGGACTATTTCTACTTCGTGGCAAACGACGGCAAGACCAACTCCCAGCCGGCCATCGTCACGCTCGCCATCAACTCCAGCACAAGCAGCCCGCCGACGGTCAGCCTGCTCACGCCGGCGGCCGGTGCGTGGTTCGTCACGCCCACGAACATTGTCCTCACCGCCAGCGCAAGCGACGCCGCCGGCATCTACGCGGTGGAGTTTTATGAGGGCACGAACACGCTGGCCACGCTGTTCAGCCCGCCGTTCACCTTCACCTGGACCAACCCGCCGCCCGGCGTTTACACGCTCGTCGCCAAGGCCTACAACCCCCTGGGCAGGCGCGGCCTCTCCGCACCCGCGACCATCCGCGTTCTGGGCGCGCCGCCGTCCATCACCGCACGCCCTGCCGGCGGCACGCTCCAGATCGCCTGGCCGCTCGCCGTCGGGGGTGCGGTGCTGGAGGAATCCACCGACCTTCTCCATTGGAGCCTCGTGACCAACGCCGTGGTGGACACGATCACGGAACGCACCCACACCTTCACGCCCGGCCCCGGACGTTACTTTCGCTTCTCGGTCTGGTGATAGCGCGCGCGGATGCGCTTCGCAGTGCTGAGGAAGGTGGCCGGAAGCCGGGTGAGGAAAGGTCATCCCTGTCCTCATATCCATTTGCAGGACTTGGCGCACTCAACGTCCAACGGAGGCTTCAAAAGTGGTGCCCCCGCCAGGAATTGAACCTGGATCTCACGTTTAGGAAACGCGAGCTCTATCCATTTGAGCTACAGGGGCGACGCCGGTCCAGCACACGCTGCCAGCCGGGAGGAGAATACAAAACCACCAAGTCATTCGCCAGCGCGAATCTGGGTCGCAGGCTCAATTTCAAATCCCGCAATCAATTTGGCCGTCAGGAAGATTCCTCAATCATCCGCCGGAGCGTCGAACAATGATCAAACTCCGACTGCGGTGATCCGCCGTCCCGTGTTTTGGTGTTCGCCGGTTTTGCCGGGAAATTTTTTGCAAAGTGCGCGCCGTGTCCGGCAGAGTCGCGCGGATGAGTTTCACTGAGTTGACGGAGGCTTTCTTCACGAAGTCCGCCGGTTGGGAAGCGGTCAAGAACGCGCGCTCCCTGCTCGCTGGCGGCAAGGTGCTGTCCTCGAACTGGTCGCCGCCGCTGCTCAAGGGCGTTGTGCAGGAAGGCACGTCCTCGTATCGCGCGGGCCTGGTCATCAAGGGGCCGGTGGACATCGACAATCTCTGCACCTGCCGCGCGTCCCGCGAAGGCGGCGTCATCTGCGCGCACTCGGTGGCAATCGGCCTGCATCACTTGCAGCGAGAGCGTCCAGCGCCGCGCGGGAGCGACACGGCGACGCCGCTGCCCGCACGACTCGGAGTCAGACCGGTCGCCCGCGAACCCGAGCCGCAGCCGGGGCCAAAGTTGAAACGCGCGGCCAACGGCGAACCGCTGGAAATCTCCGTCATCTTTCCGCCGACCTTCGCAGCGGGCATCGAACGCGGGAAGGTAATGGCCACATTCGAGGGGAAGTGGAGCCGGGGTCGCTCGCCTTTGAGTGCGCTGCCGATGAACCAGCCCTTCGCTCTCTCGCCCGAGGACACGCGCCTGCTCGACAAGGCCGAGGAACTCGCCGGCAACGAAACACCCGGTGGCCTGATGCTCACGCTCGTCGAGCTGACGCAACTGCTCGACGCGCTCGGCGGTCATCCGCGCGTGGCGCTCGGGCGCGGGCAACCGCTCACCATCGGCGCGACTTCGTGGCGGGTGCCGGTGGAGGTGACGCTCGAAACATCCGGCGAGATTCGCATGAACCTGCCGGCCGGGCTGCGCGCGCCCACGCTCATCGCGGGCGAGTCGCTCTGGGCGTTTCGCGGTGATTCGCTGGAGCCGGTGGGCTTGCCGAAGCAGTGGCGCTCGTTGTTCCAAGCGCCGATGAAGCTGCATCGTGCGCGGGTGCCGCTGTTCTTGAGCCAGGAGCTGGTCGTGCTGGAGGCTGAGAGCGAGGTGGACGCGAACTTCGGCATCGATGAGTTCACGCTGGAGCCGCAGTCGCCGCGCTTCATCCTCGCGCTCAACGGCGGGCTCGCCCAGGTGCAGGCGCAGCTCCAGTGCGCCTACGGGCCGCGCATCATGACCGTGGGCGTCACCGCGAAGGACGAGTCGCTCTGGCTGCCGGACCCGAAATGCACCACGCGCTACTCGACGCGCGACTTCGGGGCAGAGGTCGCCGCAGGCGAGCGGATGCGGCGCGCGGGCTTCAGCGGGCCGGACCCGCAGGGCCGCTGGAATCTCCACGGCGAGAGCAATGTCGTGCGCTTCTTCGCGAAGGATTACCCGCGCCTGCTAAAGGAATGGGACGTGTCGCTGGAGGAGCGGTTGCAGCACAGCACGACGAAGAACTTCGAGCGGCTGGAGCCGCGCTTCGAGATTCGGCCCTCGGGCGAGCGGTGGTTCGATGTCGAGATGTCGCTCGGCTCGGCGGATGGGGAGAAGTTTTCGGCGGCCGACATCCAGCGGCTCATCCTCTCCGGCAACGGCACGACGCGCCTGAAGAACGGCCGCATCGCACTGATTGACACCGGCGCGCTGGAAGAGTTCCAGGAAGTGCTGTGCGACTGCGCGCCACAGCAGCACGCGAAGGGCTACCGCTTCAGCGACGTGCAGGCCGGCTTCCTCGACGCCACGCTCCGGCAGCAGCCCGGCTGGCAGGTGCAGGCGGCCGCCGGCTGGCGCGAGCGCGCGGCGCGGCAGAGCGGCCAGACGAAGCTGGCCTGTCCACCGCTCGGCCATCTCGAAGACGTGTTGCGTCCGTATCAGAAGCAGGGCGTCGCGTGGCTGGGGTTCCTCCGCGAGAACAAGTTCGGCGGCATCCTGGCGGACGAAATGGGCCTCGGCAAAACGCTCCAGACGCTCGCGTTCCTCCAGTCGTGCCACACGAACCGCAAGCTGTCCGGCCCGGTCTTGATCGTGTGCCCGACCTCGCTGGTCTTCAACTGGCTCGCCGAGGCGAAGAAGTTCACGCCCACGCTGAAAGTCATCGCGCTGCACGGCACCGGACGACACTCGCGCTTCGAGGACATCGCCAAGAGCGACCTCGTCATCACGAGCTACGCGCTCATCCGGCGCGACGCGGAGAAGTATCGCGAGTTCGAGTTCGACACGCTCGTGCTCGACGAGGCGCAGCACATCAAGAACCGCCAGACCCAGAACTCGCAGGCCGTCAAAGCCGTGAAGGCGAACTATCGCGTTGTGCTCACCGGCACGCCGATGGAGAATTCCGTCCTCGACCTCTGGAGCATCTTCGACTTCCTCATGCCGGGCTACCTCGGCTCGGCCACGGACTTCAAGGAGCGTTACGAGCAGCCCATCACGCGCGACAAGGACGAGGCCGTGCAGGCGCGGCTGGGCAGGCGCTTGCGGCCCTTCATCCTGCGCCGGCTCAAGACCGAGGTGGCGAAGGATTTGCCGGCGAAGCTCGAGCAAGTTTCCTACTGCGAACTCACCGACGACCAGGCGGAAATTTACAAGCAGGTGCTCGCCGTCAGTCGCAAGGAAGTCATGGACGCCGTCGGCGCACAGGGAGTGGCGAAGAGCAAGATGATCGTCCTCAACGCGCTGCTGCGGCTGCGGCAAATCTGCTGCGACCTGCGGCTGCTCAAGATGGAGAACGCGGAGTTCACCGACGACAGCTCGGGCAAGCTGGCGATGTTCGGCGAGCTGCTGGAGGAAGCCATCGACGGTGGGCACCGCGTGCTGGTCTTCAGCCAGTTCACCACGATGCTCGCACTGCTCAAGGACAAGCTCACGGCAGAGAGAATTGACTACTGCTACCTCGACGGCTCGACGACGAATCGCGGTGCAGTGGTGGAGAAATTCCAGGGCAACGCGAAGATTCCCGTCTTCCTCATCAGCCTCAAGGCCGGCGGGGTGGGCCTCACGCTCACCGGCGCGGACACCGTGGTTCACTTCGACCCGTGGTGGAACCCGGCGGTGGAGGACCAGGCCACGGACCGCGCGCACCGCATCGGCCAGACGCGGCTGGTGACGAGCTACAAGCTCATCGCGCGCGGCACGGTGGAGGAAAAGATTCTGTCACTGCAGCAGAAGAAGCGCGCCATCATCAAGGCCACCCTCGGCGGCGAGGAAACGCTCGCGGACAACCTGACTTGGGAGGAGATCCAGGGGTTGTTTGAGTGAACGCGTAGCCGCCGAGATAAGGAGGCGGACCCCAATGTGCGACCGACGGCAGAATCCACCCCCTGACCTCTGCGGCTATGCGGGCAGCCGCGCTTTCACTGTGGCCAGCAATTCCTCCACCCGCTGAAGCTGCCCGCGCAATTTGGGCCAGTCCGGGTCTTCCAGATCGAAGCCGGGGTAGCGGTCGGAGAAGTAGGCTTCCGCCAAATCGTCGCAGAGCGAGGCGGCCAAGGGTTCCAAATCAGACTTCCGTTCCTCCAACTCCAACCGCAGCCGCTCCAAGTCGTGCGTCTTCTCCAGTTCCCAGCCGATCCGGATTAGTTCCGCCTTGAGAATCTTCTCCACTGTTTCGGCGAGCTTGCTCCGGCACATCGCAAAGCTCCATTCGTTCGCTGCGCCCTGCCGGAGTAGTTCCATGTCGGACTCCACGATGAGCAGCCAGTCCGCCGGATTTTTGCTGTCGGTCTTACGAGGCAAGGATGCAACCCTCCTGTAGCACGGTGGCAAAGAAGAAATCCCGCCCCGCCTGCTTCTCCGCAAGCCGCGCCGGCGTGATGGGCACCAGGGTGAATGAAAGCTTGGGCCGCACGGGACGCATCGCCCGCCGCCACTCGGCAGCCGTGACGAGTTGTTTCTCCGCCCCATCCGCCACGAGGCACAAATCCACGTCGCTGTCCGGCCGGGCCTCGCCCCGCGCGTGGGAACCGAAGAGAATGACCTGCCTCAGCGGGTGCGCGGCGTCCATGGCTTCGAGGCAGCGGGCAAGCGTCTCTCGTTGCGCGACGAGCGAGGGCGGCAGGTTTTCCAAATGCAGCTTCACCGGACCCAAACTAAGGAAAAACGGACGGGGAGCAAGCCGCCTTTCACGCCGCCGCGCCATCATCAAGGCCACGCTCGGCGGCGAGGAAACGCTGGCGGACAACCTGACATGGGAGGAGATCCAGGGGTTGTTTGAGCAGCCTCCGCCTCTTACCCCGATGAAGCCGCCACCACCCTGCTCCGTCTGCAATCCCATGCTGCGCTTCCTTGTTTTGTTCGGCCTGATTGCCACCACCTCCGCTCAGGAGTGGACGCGCTTCCACGGCCCGAACGGCACGGGCATCAGCCACGCGAAGACCATTCCAACGAAGCCCTCCGACGCCGACGTGAACTGGC
>JBAYGL010000026.1:0-20377 GCA_041666725.1 Limisphaerales bacterium | reverse complement strand
TCGCGGAGCTGCTCAAGGTGCCGCAGAACAATCCCCTCGTCACCGACTGGGTGGGCCGGCTGCTGTGGATTGCCGCGCTGTGCGGCGGCGTCTTCGGCCTGCTCGGTGGCTGGCTGGTGGATAAGTTCGGCCGCAAGACGATCATGGCAGCGAGCATCTTTCTCTACTCATTCTCGCCGTTCTGCGCGGCCTATTCCTCGACCCTGCCCATGTTCGTGACCTTCCGCAGCCTGACCTTCATCGGCGTGTGCGTGGAGTTTGTGGCAGCGATCACCTGGCTGGCCGAGGTTTTCGAGGACAAGAAGCAACGCGAGAAGTGGCTGGGCATCACGCAGGCCTTTGCCTCGCTCGGCGGCGTGTTCGTCACGATGGCCAGCATCTGGATCAGCAAGAACATGGCGGACATGCCGCACATGGGCCTGCCGGAGGGACTCGGTGCGAACGCCCCCAGCTCATGGCGTTACCTGCTCATGACCGGCCTGCTGCCGGCCATCCCCATCGCGCTGCTGCTGCCGTTCGTGCCAGAGTCGAAGGTGTGGCGTGAACGTCAGGCCGCCGGCACATTGAAGCGCCCGAGCTTCGCCGCGTTGTTCGCGCCCGAGCTTCGCCGTATCACGCTGGTCACGGCCGCGCTGTCCGCGTGCGCTTATGGCATCGCGTTCGGCGCGTTGCAGGTGACCGTCGCGCGCGTCACGCCGGGCCTGCCGGAATTGAAAGACCAGGCCAAGGCCCTAGCCCCGCTGCGCAAGGAAGCCGAGGCGCTGAACAAGGAGTTCAACGCGCTGCCTCCCGAGAACCCCGCCCGCAAGGAAGTGCTCGGCAAGATCAAGGCGAACTTCGGCAAGCAGAAGCCCATCAACGACGAGGTGAAGAAGGTGGCAGACAAGGTGCAGTTCCGTCAGGAGATGGGCGGGCTGGTGGGCCGGATTCTGCTGGCGGTCCTGCTGATCGTCGGCCTGAGCCGCGTCACGCTGCTGAAGGTGTTCCAGGTTCCCGCGCTTGTCATCCTGCCGCTGACCTACTTCGTTTTGTTCGCGGAGGGCGGGGAGAATTTCCTGCTGGCCTACGCTGTCTGCGGCCTGCTGACGGTGGCGCAATTCAGCTACTTCGGCGAATACCTACCCAAGGTCTTTCCGCTGCACCTGCGCGGCACCGGCGGCAGCTTCGCCACCAACGTGGGTGGACGTATGATCGGCACGAGCATGGCGTTCGTGACCACCAGCCTGGTCGCCCCGTGGCTCGCCGGCACCGGCCCGCTGCTGCCGCTGCATGTGGCCAAGGCTGCCGGCATTGTGGCCACCACCATCGCCGTGGTGAGCTTCGGCCTCGGTTTCCTTCTTCCCGAGCCGCCAGCGGAGGAGAAGAATTGAAGGCGGAAGTTGAACAGCGAAGACGCGAAGATGCGAAGAAGAGGCGCCCCGGGGTGCTGACTGCTGTTCTTCCCCTCGGGCCTTCGCATCTTCGCGTCTTGGCTGTTTAACTTCTCATTCGCGGATGACCTCTGCACCGCCCGCCACCCACGCCGACTGGCACGCCCGCCTCTTCTCGCGCGGCATCCCACCGGTCTGATACGCATTACCGCGCGCGCATCACCCTATTTGGAATTTCCGATCGACTGAGATGAGGAAACATTACCTTTGCGAGGCCGAACGATTGTCAGTCGGTAGCAAGTAAGACTCCCGCATTTCCGTGTTTTACTCCCACTCGATCGTCCCGGGCGGCTTGCTGGTGATGTCGAAGACGCAGCGGTTCACGCCCTTCACCTCGTTGATGATGCGCGTGGCCAGCTTCTCCAGAATCTCGTAGGGCAGCTTCACCCAGTCGGCCGTCATGCCGTCCTGGCTCTCGACGGCGCGCACGCAGATGGTGAAGTCGTAGGTGCGTTCGTCGCCCATCACTCCCACGCTCTTGCACGGAAGCAGCACGGCGAAGCTCTGCCATATCTGGTAGTAAAGCCCGCTGGCCTTCATCTCCTCGACCACGATGGAGTCCGCCTCGCGCACGATGCGCAGCTTCTCGGCGGTGATGTCGCCCAGCACGCGCACGGCGAGCCCGGGGCCGGGAAAGGGCTGGCGATAGACGATTTCCTTGGGCAGGCCGAGTTCGAGGCCGAGCACGCGCACCTCGTCCTTGAAGAGGCAGCGCAGCGGCTCGACGAGCTTGAACTTCATGTTCTTGGGCAGGCCGCCGACGTTGTGGTGGCTCTTGATGAGCGCCGCCGGGTTGCCCGCGATGGGCACGGACTCGATGACATCGGGATACAGCGTGCCCTGCGCGAGGAACTTCGCCTTGCCGGCCTTCTTCGTCGCGGCCTGGAAAACGTCGATGAACGCCCTGCCGATGATCTTGCGCTTCTTCTCGGGTTCGGTGACGCCCTTGAGTTTCTTCAGGAACATCGCGGTGGCGTCCTCGTATTGGAGCTTCACCTTGAAGTTGCGGCCGAAGACCTCCTGCACCACCTCCGCCTCGCGGGCGCGGAGCAGGCCGTTGTTGACGAAGATGCAGGTGAGCTGGCTGCCGATGGCCTTGTGCAAAAGCGCGGCGGCCACGCTGGAATCCACGCCGCCGCTGAGGCCGAGGATGACGCGCTCGGAGCCGACCTGCGCACGGATGTCCGCGACGGCCTTCTCGAGGTAGTTGCGCATCGTCCAGTTCTTGCCACAACCGCAGACGCCGTGGACGAAGTTGGCGAGCAGCTCGCGACCGCGCGGCGTGTGGGCGACCTCGGGATGAAACTGCAGGCCGAAGAAACGCCGCTCGCGGTTCTCGATCACCGCGTAGTCGCTGTTCTCCGTCGTGGCCACCACGGCGAAGCCCTTGGGCAGCTTCGTCAGCTTGTCGCCGTGCGAGTTCCAGACCTGGAGCGTGCCGGGGAGGTTCTCGAAGAGGGCGCAGCTCGCGTCGTGGACGGTGAGGTTGCCCTTGCCGTATTCGCGCTTCTGGCCCTTCTCGACCTTCCCGCCGTTGAACTGCGCGAGGAGCTGCACGCCGTAGCAGATGCCCAGGATGGGCACGCCGAGCTTGAAAATGGCCTTGTCCGGCATGGGCGCGTCCTTGGCATACACGCTGGACGGTCCGCCGGAGAGGATGATGCCGCGCGGGGCCATCGCGGCGATCTCATCCGCCGGGGTGTCGTGGCGGATGATGGTGGAATACACGCTGCACTCGCGGACCCGGCGTGCGATGACCTGCGTGTATTGGGACCCGAAGTCGAGGATGACGATTTGCTCGCTCATACGAAAGGCGGAGTGTTTGCCTGTGCGGAGAAAACTTGGCGAGGAAAAACGCGGGGAGCCTTCAGCGAGGATCCATCAGCTCTCAGCGGGCAAATGGTGAATGGAACGCTGATCACTTCTTCTCCCCCGCTGCCGGCGCGGCGGGGACGAACATGAACGACCCGTCCGCCGCGTGGTATTCGAGCTTCATGCCGGCGGGCGCGGGCGGGATGGCGGTGATGAAACCGGGCACCAGCTCGTTCAGGTCCTTGGGCGCGCGGCCCTCGCTGGCCTCGAACTTCTGGATCGCGTCGATCAGCTTGGCCTGCTCCAGCCGGCCGATGCTGGCCTTCTGCGCCTTGCCGATGGCGGCGATGTAATCCAATGGCGCGGCCACGGGATTGTCTCCGAGCTTGGACGGTGCTTTTTTCGCCTCCGCCGGTTTGGGATCGGAGCCTCCGCACGCGGCGAGCAGCAGGGACAAGGCGAGGGCGGAGAAAAGCTGCGGTTTCATGGCGGCAAGTTAGCAACGGAAGGCGGTTAGCCAAGCCGATTCACGAGGACTGCCATTGCACCACGGTGCCATCGAGATACTGCTCGATTTGGTCCACGGTGGTCGTGAACTGGTAGCGGGTCAGCACCTCGTTCTGGCCCACTTGCGAGATGTGGTCCGCAAGGTTCGGCGTCTGGATGAGTTCCAGCATCCGGCTGGCCAGCAGGCCGGGATCGCCGGATGGAAAGGACAGGCAGCTTTCGCGCGAGCGGAACAGATTCTCCGCGCCGTGGTCCTGATTGACGATGACCGGCAGGCCGCAGGCCATCGCTTCCAGAGGGGTGTCAACGGACGCCTCCTCGCGCTCCACCGGATAGATGAACGCGTCGTGTGAATGATAGATGAGCGGCAGCTCGCGCTGCATGCCGCCGGAGCGGAACTCGACCGCGGCATCCCCCTGGACCGCCTGGGTGCGGAGCTTGGCCATCACCTCGGAGCTGCCGCGTCCATAGACGGTGAGGGTCGCCTTCGCGCCTTGGGCGCGGACAAGCTTGAGCGCCTCGATGGCCGTGCCGATGCCGCAGTTGGGGGTGATCCGCGTGACGATGAGAAATTTCTTCACCGGTTCCGAGGAGCGCTTCACCTCGCCGTGAAACAGCTTCGTGTTCACGCCGGGGTGAATCACCTCGCCGTGGCTGACACGGAACCCCGCCTGTTCCGTGGCGGTCTTGAGCGCGGGGCTGCTGAAGTAAAGCCGCCGGAACTGGAAGGATGCGATCGAGTTGGGCTTGAAGGCGTCGTCCGGGTCGCGATCAAAGATGCCCGGCATCCGTCGCACGCCCGGCTCGATGAAAACGGGAGTCGCATCATCCCACTTGACGCGCATATCGAGAAACTCCACCACCCCACGCTGCAGCCTGTGCACAAGGGGGACATGCTTCCGGTGCCACCAGGCAAGCCAGGGATCAGAGCGCAACTCATCACTCATCCACGAGTCGGCCACATCAAACGCCGTCGGGATGTTCAGACGTCGCAAGGTGAGGAGCAGCGACTTGGACAATCCTCTCATGCTCCAGACATGGACCAGATCCGGAGAGAAGCCCGCCAGGGAATCGCGAAGTGCGGCGTTGTTGTGGGTTTCGATTTTCCGCAGATCCGCCATTCCCGTGACCTCCGGATGTCCGAACACCCCGTTGAGCTGGAGACGCCGTTCGGTCAGCGCATCCCTCTGCTCGGAGGCCAGCCCGTGGGTCGATGTCAGCACTCGCACCGTGTGCCCGCGTTCACGGAGGGATTCTGTGACGTTCTGGCAACGGTAGTTGTCGGTATCCGCCAGATGCGGCGGGTAGAGGTTTGTGACAACCAGGATTTTCACGGGCCTGCAGCCTAGTTGGTGGCGTCTGGTTTGGCGAGACGAATGGTGTCGCCCGCGCGGATGGCACCCGAACGGATGACCTGCGCCAGCACGCCCTGCCGGCCGTCCTCCATCAACTCGCGCAATCCCTGGCGCAGGGCGTCCATCTTGTGGCACGGCGTGCGCGGCGCGTAGAAGTCCAGCACCGCACCGCCTATTTCCACCCGGTGCCCGACAAGCGCGATGAGATCAATGCCGGTCGTCTCGATGTTGGACCGCACTTCGCCCGGGGCGAAGCCTCCGACGCCCAACGCCGACGCGTGCGGGGCGATCTGCTCGCGCCCGATCAACGTGACCTGTCGGCGGCTGCCGCGATTGAAGTAGCGGGAGTCCTCCTCGATGCCTTTGCCGGCGATCACATGGAAGACTTCCGCAGCCGTCAGCGGCCCGCCGCTCTTCGCAGGGTGGAGATGCAGCGAAGCAACCCGGCCAACAGGCTCCGCCCCGCGATCACCTGGCTTTGACATCGAAGCAGAAGAGCAGCTCCTGATCTCGCAGGTAGAGCTTGCCGTCACTGACGACGGGGTGCGTCCAGATCTTGCCCTTGGGATTCCGCTGTTCCGTCTGGGGCGTGAGCTTGAAGCGGCCCTTCTCGCTCCAGCCCTTGGCGGAAACTTCCACGAGCGCCACGGTGCCGCTGCTTTCTTCGAGGCAGTAGAACATCCCGTCGGCACAGTGGATGGCTCCCTTGCCGAGATTCTTCGAAGCCCAGGTGACTTCACCGGTCTTGAAGTCCTGACAGGTCCAGCCGCCCTTGTCCGAGTAACCGTAAACCTTGTCTCCCACGAGGATCGCGCCGCCGTGATGGTTGACCATGTTCTGGTTCATGTAAACTTCGCTGGCCCCGCCGCCGGGTCCGAGCTTGATGAGCTTGCACCCGACATTGTAGCCGGAGGTGATGTAAACGTGGCCGTCCTTGTAGATCGGCGTGGGGACGACCGCCGTCTTGCCGGGCCACTCGGACTTCCAAAGCACCTTGCCGTCCCTGGCGTTCGCACCCGCGACGTGCTGCGACGTGAGCTGGATGTATTGGCGTGCGCCGTTGTGCGTCACGACGATGGGCGAGGAGTAGTGCGCGGCATCGTCCCAGCCGGCGGTCTGCCAGAGTTTCTTCCCCGTGGCCCTGTCGAGCGCGAGCAACGTGCCCTGCGACCCGCCGGGAGTGCAGATGACCTTGCCCTCATCCACCAGCACGGATTCCGCGAAACCCCAGGTGGGCGTCTTGCCGCCGAAGTCGCGCATGGCCGTCTTCCAGACTTCCCTGCCGTCCGCAGCCTTTGCCGCGAGCAATCCGCCGTTGCCGCCCATGGCAAAGACCAGATCGCCGTCCACGGTGGGCGTGGCGCGGGGACCGTCGCCCCAGCCATTCTTCAGAATGGGCCCGACGGGTGTGGCCCAAAGTTCCTTGCCGGTCTTCACGTCCACGGCGATGAGCAGCTCGTTGTCGCCGCGCAGGCCCAGGGTGAAGAGCTTGCCGCCCGCGATGGCGTAGCCGGAGTAGCCGAGACCGACGTCCTTGTTGAGCCACGCCATTTTCGGACCGCCGGCGGGCCATTGCTTGAGCAGGCCGGTTTCCTTCGAGATGTCATCGCGGCTCGGGCCGCGCCACTGGGGCCAGTCGGCGGCGGCGGTCAGCAACGCGGAAGCAAGGAGGGCGGGGGCGAGGAGTCGGTTCATATGCGAGTCAGGACGGGTTGGTTGTTAACAGGGTTACTGACGTCTTAGAAGGGCAAAACTTCAGGGGCCGGCGGTTGTCCGGGCAGATGAAAAGAGCATTTCACAAGGGGAACCGGACAATCACAAATCACGCGCTTGACAATAAACGGGGGCTCCACTATGACGCGCACCGCTGTGCGCCATTTGGCGTTCGGCACGGATGGTAATCCCTCACCCGACCGGCACCGCCACGCGTGTGTTATTGCCACATTGGCGTCCGCAGGGGGACGGGATTCCTTCCGCCATGAACCGTCAGAAATGACGGATTGAACCAGAAACCAGACACTGAAAATGAACCGCTCGAACATTGCCCCGCTCCAACATGAGCCGACTCACGACGAAATCGCCCTCTGCGCCTTCCTGCTCTGGGAGAAGGAAGGCCGCCAGCCCGGACGTGAAACCACCTACTGGCTGGAAGCTGAAGCCCAGCTTCGCCTGACTCGTCTGCAGTTCGCTGAAAAAACGCCCGCCCGCACCTGGCCGCCCCAGACGGCCACCACCCCGGTTGCGCGCAAGCTCGCACGCGCCCGTGCCGTCACATCGCCCGCCCCCGCGCCAACCAAGCTCGCCGCCGCGTCGCGTAACGTCGCCGTAAAGCCGGCGTCCGTGGCGAAGACCGCGCGCAAGACCACAGGTTCAGCCTCCAGTCGCAAGGATCTGGCCCGGAACTGAGCGACCTCGGGACGGACTCAATCCTCTGCGCTGGCTAAACTCCGCGCCGTCGCTTCTCCAACAACAGGCCCGCCAACAGCGGGCCCGTGCCGCCGGGGACTCATCGCACAGCGCGCATTCGCGCACTGCCCCCCCCCGCGGCGTTGACGCCGCAGAAGGCAGCGAATGAACGAAACGCTCCCGGGCGAATACGAGTGGCTTCTGCACCACCCACCCTGCTGCGGCGTGAACGCCGCGCTCCTTCGCGGGCAGCAAGATGCGCCCCATCGCACACACAGCCAACCGAGAGCGTTGCCCCGCGCTCGAAGGTCGTGTAGCTTCGCCGTCCTGAATTTGAAACTGAACCATGAGTGATGAACTGACAACGGGCGCAATGGACGGCGGTCAGGCGGGATCTTCCGCCTCCACGCCTCTATCCGCCACAGAACTGGACGATCTCCGCAGCAAGGCCGCCAAGGCCGACGAGCATTGGGACCGCCTGCTCCGGCAGGCCGCCGACTTCGAGAATTTCAAGAAACGCGCCGCCCGCGACCGGCAGGAGGACATCCGTTACGCCAACAAGGGCCTCCTCGATAAACTGATCCCCGTCCTCGACAACTTCGAGATGGCCATGGCCGCCGCGAACAACGCGCAGGCCGGCAACGCCGACGCCCTCAAGACCGGCGTGAACATGATCCACGGCCAGTTCCGCGCCGCGCTCATGGAGGCCGGCCTTGAGGAGTTGGACGCCACCGGCAAACCCTTCGATCCGAACTGGCAGGAAGCCGTCTCGCATCAGGAGTCCGCCAGCGTGCCGGAAGGCCAGGTGCTCCAGCAGCTCCGCAAGGGCTACAAGCTCCGCGACCGCCTCCTGCGTCCCGCCACCGTCATCGTTTCCAAGAAACCCGCCCCCGAACCCGCCGCCACGACATGAGCGCCAAACGCGATTACTACGAAGTGCTCGGCGTCGAGCGTGGCGCGTCCGCCGAGGACATCAAGAAGTCCTACCGCAAGCTCGCGGTGAAGTTTCATCCGGACAAAAATCCCGGAGACAAGGCGGCGGAGGAGAAGTTCAAGGAACTCGGCGAGGCCTACGAGGCGCTCAGCGACCCGCAGAAACGCGGGGCCTACGACCAGTTCGGCCACGCGGCGTTCGACCCCCGCATGAGGGCGGGGGCCGGCGGCGGATCACGCGGCGGCGGCTTCCATGACCCGGCCGACATTTTCCGCGAGGTCTTCGGCGGCGGGGGCGGCAGCATCTTCGAGGAACTTTTCAGCGAAGGGCAGCGCAACCCCGCCGGTCCCCGGCGCGGCTCCGACCTGCGCTACGATCTTGAACTGGACTTCGAGGAAGCCGTGCTGGGCTGCGAAAAGGAGATCAGCATCACCAAGCTGGACCAGTGCGAAACCTGCCGCGGCGCGGGTGGCGAGCAGGGCTCCTCCATCAAGCCCTGCGGCACCTGCGGCGGACGCGGCCAGATCATCCGCTCCAAGGGCATCTTCAGCGTCGCCCAGACCTGCCCTGACTGCGACGGCGCGGGACAGAAGCTCGACAAGCCCTGCCGTTCCTGCCGGGGCAGCGGACGCCGCGAGCGCGCCTCGAAGATCAAGCTCAAGATTCCCGCCGGCGTGGACAACGGCGCGCGCCTGCGCTCCGCCGGCAACGGCGAGAGCGGCACGCGCGGCGGCCCTTCCGGCGACCTCTACGTCGTGCTGCACGTTCGTGATCACGGCCTTTTCAGCCGCGATGGCGACGACCTGATCTGCGAGGTTCCCATCACCTTCACCCAGGCCGCGCTCGGCTCGGACATCGAGGTGCCCACCATGTCGGGGCGCACCACCGTGCGCATGCCTTCCGGCACCCAGAACGGCACCGTCTTCCGCATCCGTGGCAAGGGCGTGCAGAACATCCAGGGCCACGGCGTCGGCGATCTTCTCGTGCGCGTCCAGATCGAAGTGCCGACCAAGCTCACCGCCGAACAGCGCGCGAAGCTCGTCGAGTTCGCCGCAATGTTCGATGACGACAGCGTCCATCCTGACGGAACCAGCTTCTTTAGAAAGGCCAAGGGCTTTTTCAAGAAGGGGGACTAGCGGCTCAGTGAGAGGCGATGAGGCGTCGCTCCTCCTCTCTTTTCGGAGTGGAGGGAGACAATTCGAAAATAGCGGCCTCCATCACGCCCGCCGGCCCGCCCACGCGCCGCACACATCCCGCCGCCCGCTGGGTGACGCCATAACTTCAAGGCGTTTCCCCGCTCGCCCGCGGCCGTTTCTGCGGCTAAAACTTCCGGCATGATTACGGTCGTCGGCAGTTTCAACATGGACCTGTTCATCGAAGCGCCGAGCTTCCCCGCGCCCGGCGAGGCGATTCTGGGGAAGAACTTCCGCCGCGCACCCGGCGGCAAGGGCGCGAACCAGGCCTACGCCATCGCGCGCATGGGCGAGCCCGCCGCCATCATCGGGGCCGTGGGCCAGGATGCGTTCGGCGACGAGATGGTGGCGAATCTCATGGAGGCCGGCGTCAGCACGCGCGCCGTCGCGCGACGGGCGGACGTGGCCAGCGGCACGGCCATGATCATTCTCGACGCCAGCGGGCAGAACCAGATCGTCGTCGCCAACGGCGCGAACGACACGCTCACGGCCGCCGACGTGCAGGCGCAACGCGACTTGTTCGCCCGGTCCAGGGCCGTCGTGGTGCAGTTGGAAACGTCGTTGTCGTCGGTGGAGGCCACCTTGCGCCTCGCCCGTGAAACCCGCGTGCCGGCCTTCTTGAACCCGGCTCCCTTCGCGCCCGTCGGCGACGCGCTGCTGCATCTCTGCGACTGGATCATCCCCAACGAAAACGAGGCCGCCCAGCTCAGCGGCTCCGAGGTGCGCGACGCCGGCAGCGCGGCCGGTGCCGCCGTCGCCATCAAGATGCGTTCCGCCTGTCCGCGCGTGATGGTGACGCTCGGCGCGAACGGCGTGTGGCTGGACACGCCGGAATTCACCGGCCACGTGCCGGGCTTCAAGGTCAACGCCGTGGACACGGTCGGCGCGGGCGACACCTTCATCGGCGCGTTCGTCACGCGGCTGGTGGATGGCGCGGGGCCGCGTGAAGCGGCGCGTTTCGGCTGCGCGGCCGCGGCCATCGCCGTCACGCGGCGTGGCGCACAGGCGAGCATCCCCACGCGGCGGGAAGTCGAGGCGTGGCTGAAGCAGGGACGCATATAGCGCGGGGGGATCGGATTCATGCGGCCGCACCCGACGCAGAAGGACGCCCCGGTGACGGATTATTGAAATCGTGCATGGCTCGCATTGCCAAGCCAGCCCTCCGCGTGCGACACTGACCGCATGAAACAGACCGGATACGTTTACTGGCAGGACGGCGAGATGCTGCTCGGCTATCTGGAGGAGTTCCCCGATTACATGACGCAAGGGGAAAGCCTGGCCGACCTGGAGGCTCACCTGCGGGACATTTACGAGGATGTGACCAGCGGCAAGATTCCCAACGTCCGGCGGCGCGCGGAACTGGCCGTGGCATGAAGCGCCTCGACCTGATTCGCAAGCTGGGCGAACAAGGCTGCGTGCTGCTTCGGCACGGCGGCAAGCACGACTGGTATCAAAACCCGCAAACCAAGGTTTGCCAGCCAGTGCCGCGTCATCGGGAAATCAAGGAGTTACTTGCCCGCAGCATTATTCGGAAGCTTGGCAACGAGTAGGCTGACGCAGCCGGCTCACTTCGCCCGGGGGTGATACTGCTCATGCACGTCGCGCAGGCGCTGGCCGGCGACGTGTGTGTAAACCTCCGTGGTGCTGATGCTGGAGTGGCCCAGGAGTTCCTGAATGACACGGAGGTCCGCGCCGTGCTCCAGCAGGTGCGTGGCGAAACTGTGCCGCAGCATGTGCGGCGTGATGTTGCGCTCCAGCCCCGCCTTCTTCACGCGGTTGGTGATGCGCAGCCACATGGTGACGTGCGCGAAGGCGGTGCCGCGTCGCGTGAGGAAGACGGCGGCGGGGGACTTGGGGCGGACGAGCTGCGGTCGCGCGACGGTGAGGTAGCGGCCCAACGCGGCCACGGCGAACTTCCCGACGGGCACGACGCGTTCCTTGTTGCCCTTGCCGATGACGGTGACGAAGCCGGCTTCGAGATGGAGCTGTTCGAGGCGGAGGTTGCGCAGCTCGGCGAGGCGCAGGCCGCTGGCGTAGGCGAGTTCCAGGATGGCCTGGTCGCAGAGGTCGGCTGGCGCGGCGGTGGCGAGGGGCTTGAGGATTTGCTCGACCTCGGCGTGGGAAAGCGACTTGGGGATGCGCTTCCAACGGCGCGGGAGCGAGAGGTTTTCCGCCGGGTTCGCGGGCAGATGCTTCTCCGTCTCGGCCCATTTGAAGAGGGCGCGTAGCGCGGCGATTTGCAGGTAAAGGCTCTCGCTGCTCAACTTCGCCGTGGACTCCTCCGGTGCGCCGCCCAGCCGGCGGTCGCGCTCGTGCTGGAGAAACTCAGTGAGGTGCGCGAGCCGCACGTCGCGCCAGTTGGTCAGCCCGTGCGTGCCGGCCCAGGTGATGAACTTGCCGAGCAACGCCTGGTAAGTCTTCTGCGTGTGCTCCGCCTGCCCGCGCTCGTGGCGCAGGGAGAAGAGGAAGTCTTCGACGAGAGCGTGCATCAGGGCTGAGGAGGAGGCGGGTCTTCGGGTGGTTTTTGCTCCTTCAACCATCGCTCTATCTCGGCCCGTTCTTCCGGGGTGAGTTGGCTCAGTGCGTTCTGGATTGCTTCTTTGGACGCCGGTTTGGGTGGCGGTGGATGATGCGGGCCTTTTTTCAGGAACACCTCCTTGAGCCACTGCATGAGCGATGCCTTCTCTGCCGGCGATGGTGGTGCTTTGCTTGGGGGCAGTTCCGAGCGGATAGTTTCCTTTGCAGCCGATGGTCTCGGTGGCAGTGAGAGGCGGACAGTCTGCTTCACAGCGGGTTTGGGAGGCAGCGAGATTCGGACGGTTTCCTTTCTCGGCTGCACTTTGCTTGGCGGAGGAACCAGCAAGCGTTCCAAGGCGTCGCGTTGGCTCGACCAAAGTGCGGACAACTCAGCCTTCAAGGCTTTGACCTTGGCCGCGGACGCTAAAGCAGCCCTCAACACCTGTTCAGGTCGTCGTGCTTGCAGGGACTCCCGATGCGTGAAGTATTCCGAAGTCGTGAGGAAGAACACCACTGGCATCCACGGGTTCGTCGAGACTCCCAACTCACCAACGAACTGCTCGAACTCCTCTCCTCGCTCTATGTCCCAGCACAGCATAACGCGTTCATGCTCTGAGGCGCTCCACGAGTGGCCGGAGTATTTCCGCAAGGAGACGTTTTCCAAGGACGCCAAGCCCGTGAAGCTGTCGTGCTGAAAACTCTCAGCGAGGAAGAACCCGATGCCATGCACAAACTCCACCAGCGTCAGGCTTGGGTCCGACACGCCCACCGCCGTCGGGACGACGGTGTCATCACGAACGAGGATGGGTTGGGTCTGCGGCTCGGACATGGTGGACCTTCGCCGCTGGGTGGTAAATCAATTCTGCCATCCGAGTTCGCGGCGGATTTCGCCGAAGACACGGTTCCCGGGAATGCCCTGCACCTGGCCCGCGCGCAGCTCCGCAAACCGCCGGTCGGCCTCCGCCACCCAGGCAGCATCCACTTCGGAGAGCGGCTGGGTGTCCAGGCTACGGAATAGTTCGGTGGCCAGCGTCTCGCGTTCAGCGGGAGACAGGCGCAACGCCTCGATTTGAAGTTCCTTCACGCTCATGGCGGAAATGTAGCGCAGTGCGAAGTCGGCGCGAGAAAAAGATGCCGCTTACTTCGTGGGCGGCGGCTCTCCGGGCGGCTTCTGTTTCCTCAGCCACTCCTGCTGCCGGGCGCGCTCCACCTCGCTGTATTTTGACGGCGGCATTTCGAGGCGGACGGTTTCCTTCGTGGCGGGTTTGGGCGGACGTGAGAGGCGGACGGTGTCTTTCATAAGGTGAACGTGCTCTTCAGTTCATGGCATTGCCCGTAACATGCACTGCGGGTCGTGGTCCTTCAACTTCGTATCTCGGCCTGATCCCCACTTCGCCGGCTCGGGCGGCTTTTTTGGTTGGTGAGCCTGAGTTTATTCGCGATGCGAGCCGCCGCCATCTACTGCCGTCCGGGATCAAACAACGGGTCGCCGTTCGCCTTCAGCCACGTTTCCAGCTTCATTTGCAGCTCGGCGACCTTGCCGGCGTGACGTGGCTCGGGCGTGAGGTCGTGCAGTTCGTCGGGGTCGTTGGTCAGATCGAAAAGCTGCCGGCGCTTCGCCTTCGGATACCAGATGAACTTCCAGCGGTCGTCACGAATCACCCGTTGCGTGTCGGTGAAGCAGCCGATGACGTGCGGGTAGGCGGGCCTGGCCTGGCCGGACAGGCTTGCCGCGAAACTGCGGCCCTGGACGGTGTCGGGAATCGCAACACCGGCCAGCTCGCAGGTGGTCGGAAAGAGATCGCGAAGGTAACACGCGGCGTCCACGCGGCGTCCGCGCGCGATGCCCGGTCCGCGCAGGATCAGCGGCACGCCGAAGGTGTGTTCGTAGAGGTTTTGCTTCCCAAGGAGGCCGTGGCTGCCGACCGCGAGGCCCTGGTCGCTGGAGAAGATGACGATGGTGTTCTCCATCTGCCCGGTTTCCCTGAGCGCGGCCAGGATGCGGCCCACCTGCTCGTCAACGTTCGAGATGACGGCGTAATAGGCGGCGAGTTCGGCGCGGACGGCGTCGGGCGGACGGGGGACGGGGAGCAGGACTTCGTCGCGGCCTCCGGCGTTGCCGTGGTCAAAGGGATGCTCCGGCGCGAAGTTCCCCGGCAGCGGGATTTGCTTCGGGTTGTAACGGTTCTCGTAACCGCGGGGCCAGATGCGCGGGTCGTGCGGACCGGTGAAGTTGACGTGGAGGAAGAAAGGCTGCCCGGCCTTGCGGCGGATGAGTTCGACCGCGCCGTCCGCGATGAAGCGGTCGGTGTCCGGCGTGAGACCGGCACCCTTGTCCAGTTCCACCCGGCCGTCGTCTGTCTTGAAGGTCCAGCCGACGTATCCGGTCGCGGGGCGGCCGGCGTGATCGGGCAGGGGCGGCCTGCCCGGGGCGCCGCCGCTGCTGTAGAGGCCGCGGGTCGCCGTGTAGCCGCGCTGCCTGGGCAGGCCGTCGGTGTGCCACTTGCCGGAATACCAGGTGGCGTAGCCCGCGCGCCGCAGGGTTTCCGGCCAGAGGGCGAGCTTGGGATCGAGCCGGTGGCCGCGATACTGCACGCCGCTGCGAAACGCGGTGCAGCCGGTGAGCATCTCCGCGCGGCTCACATGGCAGATCGGATAGGCCGCAACCGCACGGGTGAACGTGAGGCCTTCGCGCACCAGCGAGTCCAGGTGGGGCGTCTTCACAACCGGGTGGCCGAACGCACCGACGGCGTCGGGCCGCATGTCGTCGGCGAGAAGGAAGACAAAGTTGGGCGGGCGGGTGGAGGTCGCCCCGCCCGCCAGCAGGTTTCCGAAGAGAATGCAGAGAAGAAGGAGTCTGGCTTTCATTCAAAAACGGCGCAGCAGTCTCCATCCAAAGGCTGGAAATGGAAGGTGTTTTGCACGGCGCTTTCTCACGACATTCCGGCAGACGCGCAAGGCGGGATTGTCTGGACGGCGGGTCAAATCCTTCGCGAACCGCATTCCCAGCCGGGAAGTGAGGGGCTAGGCCGCGCCTCTGGCAATGGCGGAACGGGCGGCCACCAGATGTTTGCTGTCCGCGTCCAGCTCGATGTCGGCGCGGTTCGTTGCGCGCCAGCGGGTGGCGGCCTTGAACCACGCCTCGGCGGCCAGCTCGGATTTCATTTCAAAGAGTTTCGGGCTCATGGCCCCCTGCCGCACCGTCAGCTCGATGCCGGTGATGGTTGATCCGTAGAATTCGTGGTGCTTGCGTTCCACCTCCATGACGGAGCCCTCGCTTCCGGGGGCACGCCAGACAAGCTGGCCGTCCCGCAGGAAGAGTTTCACCTCGGACAGTTCAAGCCGGTTGGCGAAGAAGACGAAATGCTCCCACAGCTCGCCTGGAGACTGGCAACGCTCCGCCTCCATCTCCAGCCATTGGGCCAGCAGCATCGTGTAGCGCGTCTCACGGCGGATGTTCCGCATGTCACGCCAGAGCGTGGAGACGGAATACTTGGTGGAAACCAGCCTGAATGAATGGGCGATGTAAATCACCACGAGGAAGGACAGGCCCAGGAAGAGGGGCACCAGGCGGCCCTGCGACCAGAACACGCCAAAGGCCATGAGGAGGAACAGCGTGGACATCACATACAGCGTGAGCAGTGTGCGACGGTGCGAGAAGCCAAACTCTACCAGCCGGTGGTGGATGTGCCGCCGGTCCGGACGAAACACCGGCAGGCCCTTGAGCGCACGGCGGACAATCGCCAGCGTCACGTCAATGATGGGAAGTGCGAGTGCAAACACCGGAGCCACCAACGCCGCCGCCACGGTGCCTTTCTGGGATGTCACCAGGGTCAGTCCGCCGATCAGAAAGCCAAGGAAGTAAGCTCCTCCGTCGCCCATGTAAATGCGCGCCGGGGGGAAATTGAAATAAAGAAACCCGATGAGCACGCCAATCATGCCGACCGCGATCATCAGAAGGAAGGCATTGCCGCCCATGCTGGCCTGAACCAGCAGCACCATGAGCATGAGGCTGATGCCCCCGGCCAGGCCGTCAATGCCGTCAATGATGTTGATCAGGTTGGTCAGCGCCACAAGCCAGACCACCGTCGCCGTCATGCTCCACATCCCGATGTTGTAACCCGTGCCTGTCAGCGGATTGGTCACCATCTCGATGCTTGAACCTCCCATCGCCACCACTCCAGCGATGGCGATCTGCCCGATGAGTTTGTTCCGTGCTCCTATGGGGTGCAGATCGTCGAGAATGCCCAGACCAAACATCGCCAGCGCCCCCAACACCACGGTCACCACCTCGCGCGACATCTCCTCCCCGTTCAGGCACACGACAGACACCACCACGGCGAGAAACCCCCCGGCCAGGGCAATGCCGCCAAAGCGTGGAATTGGGTCCTTGTCGGTTTGATGAAAGCACTTGTCCCGGCGGGCACCCGCGCGGCGACTCATGTGCAAAATCAAAGGGATGAGCCCCAGGCACACCAAAAAACCGACGGCTCCGCAGATGATGACTGGCGCAACAGACATGGCACGTATCCCGGTCCGACCCGAAAGCGGGCACTTCTCAGAAATAACGGATGCGTTGATGCCATAAACAGCCGGGAAACGAAAGAGAAACTTGGCAACCCACGGTCCTGACAGTTACCGCCTCGATCGACAGTTATCCCCCGGGTCAACTCCCCACTCGTGCAGAACGACGTTTCATTCAAGGCCGTAGCGCAACTTCACATCGCCCTTCGGGTCGGCGAGCAGCTTCCGCAGGCAATGCTGAAATTGTCCCTGTGACACCAATCGGACTCGATCAGGCGAGTGTCGTCGATGCTCTCGATCGAGAAGACACCAGCTAGTTTCCTCCACAGGTTCTCATCCTTTCAGCTACTCGTTCACAAAATTGTTGCACAATGAGCGGTGCAACCTCGTCTTCAGTAAGCACTTTCCCTTCGTTTCCGAAACGATAGCCGATCTTTTCCTCAGAGAGGCAAGTGGGAGTAAAACTCATTTCTTCGAGTATTTTTTCCTCGCCGCGACCACCCGTGAAAGGAACATCTCTTAGGAGAAAACACGCAACAAGACGTGATTCCGCAACAGAGTTCCCAAAGGGTTGTCCAGAGGTGAGTGACAGCCATATTTTGAATGGCCCTTGGACTTGGAGATACCGCCTTTTTTCCCTCAAAGCGAACCGTTTCCTCTCAGGACGATTGACGGCGTCCAACCGATCCCAAATCAACTCGCCAATTCTGCAAACGGATCGCTCGTATAGCTCCGCACCGCTTTCGGACTCCAAAACGCGTTTATCCAATTCGCGGCTTTGTAGCTTCTGGACAAGCTCTTCGAGCGCAACGCGACCAACGTCTGGAACCAAGACCTCATGCGTCCTCTCAGAAGCTCCTACTGCAAGTCTTAGCTCTTCGACGACTCGATCGAGGCCCCTTGATGCGTCGACGGCAAGACGATCGGCGAGTATTGGCGAGAAACCGCGAACATCTGCCTCCGAGACCTGAAACCAAACGGGAAGGATAATCTTTCGGTTCACATCTTCTTGGGCAAAGAGGCCGTTCAACTCGGCAACAGGCCATTTCTTGGAGAAGAATGCAGGACTCAGGACGACAACCCCGTAGTCGCAATCACGCAACCCCGCATCGATTTTGTTCCTTAGGCTATCCCCCACTTTGAGTTCAAACTCGTCAAACCAAACATCGAAATGCTTCCGAAGCGCGAGCGCTAACGGACGGGCAAACGCTTCTTTATCCTCTGAAGCGTGAGAGACGAAGAGCTTTGTCATGCCGGATTCTTCGACACGCGAAACCTGAATGTCGAGAGGCACAATCATTTCTTCCCCACCGGCGCGCTGGCCATGAAATAGGCAAACAGATCCTTCACCTGCTGTTCCGTCATGGCGTCGAGGAGGCCTTCCGGCATCAGCGAGGTGTGGCTGGCCTTCATCTCCTTGATGTTGGTGCGCGGGAACAGGGTCTTGTTGCCGGAGATGTCAACCAGCGTGACGGAGGTCTTGGTCAGCTCGGTGACGAGCCCGGTGAGGGTCTGGGCGTCGTGCGTGGTGATGTTGAAGGCGATGAATTCCTCCCGGATGGCCAGGCTCGGATCCACGATGGCGGGGAGGATGAACTCGAGGTTGTCGCGCTCGTAGCCGGTGAGGTCGGGGCCGACCTTGCCGCCCTCATTGTTGAGCGTGTGGCAGACGCCGCAGGCGAGCTTGAAAAGCTCCCGGCCGGCCTTCGGATCGCCCTTCGGGCCGGCGAGCAGCTTCCGCACCTTCGTGACTTGCGCCTCCTTTTCCTCGCTGCTCTTGGTGAGCCGGCCCCAGTGCTTCTTGATGAGCGCGTCGCTCGGGGCGTCATTGAAGGCGGAGATCGCGAGCAGGTTCGCGATGGATATCTGCTCCTTCTTGACCTGACCTTCGTCCACGGCTGCGAGAAGACGGCGCGCCCAGTCGGGGCGGCCGGCGAGCGCGGCCTGCGCGGTGTCGCGGAGTTTGCCGCGGAAGCCGGGGTAAAGATCAAGCAACTCGCGTGCGATGTCCGGCGAGGCGAAGCGCTGGAGGGCGTTCACCAGGTCGAGGCGGATTGCGTCGCCCTTCTCGAAACGAAGCAGCTTCAAGAAGACCGGCACGGCGGCCTCCACGTGCCGCTCGGCCAGCAGTGTCACGGACTTGCGGCGGTCGGCCTCGGAAACTTTCGGGTCGGTGATGCGTGCCAGCGCAGCGGTGGCGGCGGGCCCGTGACCGAGCCGGACTGCGAAACTGATGAGCGTGGGCGTGGGCGTGCGGCTGGCCCAGAGGTCGGCGACGCGTTTCTGCAATGCAGCGGGCACGGACTTCACCGGATCGCCTTGCAGGCCGGTTTCCATGCCGCGCACGAGTTCATCGGCGTCGGCGGGCGAAGGCGCAAGGGCGAGGAGCTTCGCGGCGGTTTCGAGGTTGGCATCGCTGCGTTCGGCGGTGAAGCGCTGGCCGAGCCGGGCGATGATGAACTTCTTCACGATGGGCGCATGCCAGAAGGTGCTGTCCTCCAGCATGCGGAGAATGGCGTCGCGGTCGGTGGCGCACTTGCTCTCGACGGCCCACCACAGAAGAAGGGGAACGTGTTTGTCGCTCACGTCCTCGCTCCGCAAAAGCAGCTCGCGGGTGATGGGCAGGGCGTCCTTGCCGGCGAGGCGCGTGACGCTGCTGGCGAGCTGGGCGCGGACTTCGGCGGCGGGTTCGGACTTCGCGGCGGCGAGGAGAGCGACTTGTTGCTGCGGCGTGACGCGCTTGCGGTCGCCGAGCAGGCGGATGGTCCAGTAGCGGACCATCTCGTTCGGGTGCTTGAGCGTTTGCAGGGCGAAGGCGTCGTCGAAGCCGCCGCTCGCGTTCACGGCCCAGAAGGCTTCGAGGGCGAGGTGGCCCTGGTCTTTGGCAACCAGCTTCTTCAACTTGGACACAAGCGTCTTGTCCCCTCGGTCCCACAGCACGCGAAGCGCGGTCTGGCGATGCCACTTGTTCGGATGCGAGAGAAGATTGATGAGTTCGTCGCCGGAGAGCTTGGCGAAATCCAGCTTCGCCCAGCCCGCCTTTGCACCGGCCGCGCCCAGCCGGTAGATGCGTCCGGACTCCTTGTCCCAGGTGTCGCGGGGGTCGAGATGGCTGAGGCGGCTGTCGCACCAGTCAGCGAAATAAATCGCGCCGTCGGGGCCCGTCTTCATGTCCACGGGGCGGAACCAGCGGTTGGTGGAAAGCACGCCCGTTTCGATGTCGGCGGTCTTGAAACTGGATGTGTCACGCGTGACCTTGCTGGCCATCACGCGGCTGGTGAGCGCCATGCCGGCGATGATGTGTCCCTCGTATTGAGGTATCGCGCCGCCCTCGTAGTAGAGCATCGTCTGCGGGAAGCGCGGTTCGTAGCCCTTGTGCTCCATGTGCTCGAACCACCCGAAGCGATACGGGTTCATCGCCGGACCGTGCTTGGCCCAGCCCTTGACGTAGAGGGCGCCCTGCGCGTAGTGCAGGCCGCGGGTCTGGCCGTAGTTGGAGCCGGAGAAGACGCGGCCCTGCGCGTCGAACTCCAGGCTGTAGGTGTTGCCGCCGCCCTCGGCGAAAACCTCAAAGTCACCGGTCACGGGATGGTAGCGCCAGATGGCCTGGCCGAGGAACTTCACGCCCTTGATCTCCGCCGTGCAGGTGCTGCCGTGCGCGCCGTAAAGCCAGCCGTCCGGCCCCCACGCGAGCGAGTT
>JBAYGL010000025.1:0-20596 GCA_041666725.1 Limisphaerales bacterium | reverse complement strand
GCGACGTTGAATCAACGGCACCCTATGCTGAGAATGCTGACACTGGTGGTGGTGACCGCAGGACTGTTGTTTGACGGAATCGTCAACGCTGCGGTTCCCGGCGGACAGCGACCCAACGTCGTCTTCATCCTGGCCGATGACCTCGGGTGGGCCGACCTCGGCTGTTACGGCAGCACGTTTTATGAGACGCCGAACCTGGACCGTCTGGCGCGGCAGGGCATGCGGTTCACCGACGCCTACGCCGCCTGCAACTGCTGTTCGCCGACACGCGCGAGCATCCTCACCGGCAAGTATCCGGCGCGGCTGCGCGTGACCGACTGGATACCCGGCGGGAGTTATCCGTGGGCGAAGCTGCGGCCGCCGGACTGGACGCAGCATCTCCCGCTGGAGGAGGTCACGCTGGCGGAGGCGCTCCGGTCCGCCGGCTACGCCACGGCGGCGGTGGGCAAGTGGCATCTGGGCGGGGCTGATTATCTTCCGGAAAAACAGGGCTTCGATCTGAACTTCGCCGGCGAATCACGCGGAGCGCCGCCGAGCTATTTCTGGCCCTACGGCATCACGTCCATCACCAACGGCCAGCCCGGCGAGTATCTGACGGACCGGCTCACCGACGAGGCGCTGAAGTTCATGGAGGCCCAGCGCGAGCGGCCGTTCTTTCTCTACCTCGCGCACTATGCGGTGCATGCGCCGTTGCAGGGCAGGAAGGAGCTGGTCGAGAAATACAAAGCCAAAGTCCGCCCCGGCCAGAAGCAGAAAAACCCGGCCTATGCCGCGATGATTGAAAGCCTGGACCAAAGCGTGGGCCGCGTTCTGGACAAACTTGAAGCGCTCGGCATCGCCAAACAGACGGTTGTCATCTTCACCTCTGACAACGGCGGATACCTGGCCGCGACCTCGAACGCGCCGCTGCGCCTCGGCAAGGGCAGCCCCTACGAAGGCGGCCACCGCGTGCCGCTCATCGTCCGCTGGCCCGGCGCCACAACGCCCGCCAGCGTCTGCCGCGAACCGGTCGTCAGCGTGGATTTTTACCCGACGATTCTGGGGATGACCGGCGCGCGCGGCGACGAGCAGCACAACGCCGCCGTGGACGGCGTGAACCTCGCGCCGTTGTTGAAACAAACGGGCACACCGGCGCGCGAAGCGATCTACTGGCACTATCCCCACTACAATGTCATGTGGCAAAATCCCTACGGAGCCGTCCGGCAGGGCGACTACAAGCTCATCGAGTTCGACGAGGACCAGCGCCTGGAACTCTACAACCTCAAGGACGATCTCGGCGAGACCACCAACCTCGCCGGACAAAAGCCCGAGCTCACCGCGACGCTGCGCGGAAAGCTCGCGGCGTGGCGCAAATCGGTCGGAGCGCAGATGCCGCCGTCCAATCCCGGCTACGATCCCGCCCGCGCAAATCAACCGGCGAATCAACCGCGAAAGAAGGCGAAAGCTCCATAGCCGGTGAATGGCGAACGGAATGATGAGCCTTGTGAAGCGATCCCTGCACTCCGCCCTTGATGAACCACTCCATGAACAACATTAACCCGAACTCCGAATCAGAGAACGCGGATGAAACGCTGACGGTGCGAGGAGCGCGGCGTTCACGCCGCAGAGAGCTCCGGGAGCAGAAGTGCGCTGGAACCACCACTGACTGGCGCACGATTCTGCGGCCTGAAGGCCGCGCTCCCCGTCGGCAGTTGCCGTCCGCTTCGGAGTTCAGGATTAAAAAACTCACCGCCGTCGTCGCGGTCATCGTCGCTGTTCTGGCCGGCGCCGTTCAGGCGCAGGAGCCGCAGGACGTTTCCTTCACCGCGAAGGTGGACGGTTCGGAACAAAAATACGTCGAGTGGCTGCCGCCGGGTTTTGAGGCCGGCACACCGCACGACGTGCTGCTCGTTTTTCACGGGCACGGCTCGGATCGCTGGCAGTTCATCCGTGGTGCGTTTGGCGAAGCGCGCGGCGTGCGCGATGTCGCCGCGCGCTTTGGTCTGATCCTCGTCTCGCCCGACTACCGGGCCAAAACTTCATGGATGGGGCCGAAGGCCGAGGTGGACGTGGTGCAGATCATCGCCGATCTGCGTGAGCGCAACAAAATCGGACGCGTCTTCCTCGCCGGGGCCTCGATGGGCGGCACGAGCGTGCTGACCTTCACCGCGCTGCATCCGGACCTGGTCGCCGGGGTGTGCAGCATGAACGGCACGGCGAACCATCTGGAATACGAGAAGTTTCAGGACGCCATCGCCGCGTCCTACGGCGGCACGAAAGCGCAGGTGCCGGACGAATACAAGAAGCGCAGCGCCGAGCTGTGGCCGGGGAAGTTCACCATGCCCGTGGCCATCGCGGTCGGCGGACGCGACGAGGTCGTGCCGCCGAAGAGCACGCTCCGGCTGGCCGAGAAGCTGAAGCAGGCCGGGCGCAAAACGCTCCTGATTCATCGCGAGAACGGCGGGCACTCGACCACCTATGAGGACGCCATGGCGGCGCTGGAGTTTGTGCTGCGCGAGGCGGGCCCGACGCCGCTGATGCCGGCGGGAATTTCAGCGGAGGACCAGCGGATCATCGCCGCCGAGGCTCGCAAGCTGCGCGAAAAGATCGCCAGCCTCCGCGCCCGCTCCGGTGCGCCGGGCGACGCTGCCAGGCTGGATTTGCTCGCGGACGCGGACCTGTTCCAGAAGGGCCTCACCTGGGCGCTCCGCTACGAGACGAGCCTCAAGACCAACGATGTTGCCTTCCTCAAGAAAACCATCGCGCGCGGTCTTCAGCGCGCCGACGCCTTGCTTGAGGACAAGCCGTCCTGGACCGCGCGCAAAGGCAAGACGCTCCGCGCCTACATCTCCGCCGTGGATGGCTCGACGCAGCCGTATGGCGTGATCGTGCCGGCGAGCTACGACGGCACGAAGCCGGTGCGCCTCGACGTGGTCTTGCACGGCAGCTCGAAGCCCGTGGGAATGAGCGAGCTAAAGTTCGGCGCGCGCTTCGACGAGGGCGATGACGCCGCGAAGTCCGCACCGGACGTTGATTTCATCGAGCTGCATCCGCTGGGCCGCGTGGAGAACTGCTATCGCTGGGCGGGCGAGACGGACGTGTTTGAGGCCATCGAGGCTGTGTGCCGGAACTACAAGATTGACCGCGACCGCATCGTGCTGCGCGGCATGTCGATGGGCGCGTCGGGCACGTGGCATCTCGGGCTGAAGCATCCGAGCCGCTTCGTCGCGCTCGGGCCTTACTGCGGCTACGTGGACACGCACCGCTTCTCCGACACGCCGATTCCGGGTTTCGTCAAGGTCGGCCCGCTCCCGCCGCATCAGGAGCGCGGCCTGCACATGCTCGACTCGGTGGACTTCGCCGCGAACGCCGGCGTCGTGCCTGCCATCGGAGCCATCGGAGACAAGGACATTTTCTTCCAGGCGCACGTCATCATGGGTGAGGCGATGGCGAAGGAAGGCTTGAAAATGGTGAATCTCATCTCGCCCGGCACCGGCCACACCATTGACCCGGTGACCCACCGCGAGCAGATGCGCCGCATCGGCGAATACTCGGCGAAGGGACTTGATCACGCGCGCAAGGAGCTGCGCTTCGTGACCTGGACATTGAAATACAACCGCTGCCACTGGCTGGAACTGCTCGCGCTCGGCGGGCACTACGAGCGCGCGGAAATTGTGGTGAACGCAGCCGGCGATGGTTCGGTGGACGTCAGCCTCGCGAAGAACATCACCCAATTCGCCATTCACCCGCCCATGCTGACATCGCCCGCGGCGAAAGTCCGCATCGCCGGGACGGAAATCGCATTGCCGAAGCGAAAGGCGGGCGACGCGCCGCAGGCGTTGGTGTTCACGCTGGCCAAGGGCAGATGGAAGTTCGCCGGCACGCGCGAGGCGGTCACGCTGGCGGGCAAGCGCCCCGGTTTGCAGGGGCCGATTGACGACGCATTCGCCACGCCGTTTCTGTGCGTGCGCGGCACGGGCAAGCCTTGGAATCCGGCCGTCGGCGCGTGGGCGGACGCAAACCTGCGGCGCTTCGCCTACGAGTGGGCGCGCTACATGCGCGGCGATCTGCCGGTGAAGAACGACATCGACATCACCGAAGCCGACGTGCGCACCAAGCACCTCATCCTCTTCGGCGACCCCGGCAGCAACCCGTGGATCGCCAGGGCGCTGCCGAAGCTGCCCGTCACATGGACGCGCAGCGAGGTGAAGCTCGGTGCCGAAAGCCACGCTGCGAAGGATCACGCGCCCGTCTTCATCAACCCAAGCCCGTTTGCCGGGGCCGGCGACCGCTACGTGGTCATCAACAGCGGCCACACGTTTCACGAGAAGGAGTTTGCCGCGTTCAACTACCTGCTGTTCCCGCGCCTTGGCGACTGGGCGGTGATGAAGGTTTCGCCCGGAGCGGAAGCCTGGCAGCCGGGAGCCGCCGGGTTTCCCGAAGAAGCCGTGCGAGCCGGGTATTTCGACGAGACATGGAAGAAGCCGGCCGTCGTCCTGCCCTAGCAGGACGGAGCCGGGACTTCTCCGAATTTGGATTTGCACGGTGGTCTGACCACCTGATAACTTCCGAACATGCTTGTTGAAACCATTGCCCGGCCACCGTCGTTGGTGGAGAAGGTCTGCCAGCAGCTGGCCGGCCTGGCCCGGCAGGATCAGCGGGAGGACGACGGCTGGCTGCCCACGGAGCGGGAGCTGTCCACCCGGCTGGGCGTGAGCCGCAGCGTGGTGCGGGAGGCGGTGAAGCGGCTGGAGATGCAGGGGCTGCTGGAGATCCGGCAGGGCATCGGCATCCGCGTGGTGGACATGCTGCACAAGCCCCTGACCAGCGCGCTGGAGCTGCTGGTCCCGGAACAGGAGGAGCGGCTGCGGCAGCTCGTGGAAATCCGTTTCATGGTCGAGCCGGAGAACGCCCGGCTGGCGGCGGCGCGGGCGACGGTGGCCCAGATCCGGGCGTTGCGCGCGGCGCACCGGCGGCTGGTTGAGGCCGGGAACCCGGCGGCCGCAGTGCTTGCGGACCTGGAGTTTCATCGCGGCATCGCGACCGCCTCCGGGAACCAGATTGCGGGCCTGCTGCTGATTTCGCTCTCGGACCTGCTGCAGGCCAGCCGGGCGCGCGGCTACCGCACCGTCACGACCGAGTCGGCGATCCAGGAACATGCCGTGATCCTGAGGGCCGTTGCGCGGCGCGACCCGGCGGCGGCGGCGCGGGCCATGCGGAAACACATTTTCACCACGCGCGGGGAACTGGGATTTCCGGAGCAGCAGCGCAAAAAGAAAGCTGGAACCAAATGACCACCACATCTGTTCGGATCATGAGAATCACACTGGCCGCGCTGGCGGCACTGGCCGTCTCGCTCGGCCACCTTTCCGGTGCCGACCGGGCGAAGCCCGCGCCGATTCCGCCGGTGGCGTTCAATCCCGTGTTTCGAGCGGGCGCGGTGGCCGTGGATATTTCGCCGCCCAAATTGCCGGCGCGGATTGCGGGCGGGTTTCTGGAGAATACGGGGACCACCATCGTTGACCGTCTCCACGTCCGCTGTCTCGTGCTCGACGACGGGCGGACCAAAATCGCGTTTGCCATCGTGGACACCTGCATGATGACGCGGCAGCTCATTGACGAGGCAAAGCAGCTGGCCGCCGCGCAGTGCGGCATCCCCGTGGACCGCATGATGGTGTCTGCCACGCATACGCATTCGGCCCCGGCGGCGATGGGCTGCCTGGGCACGCGGCAGGACAAGGATTATGCGGCCTGGCTGCCGGGAAAGATTGCCGAGGGCATCGTGGCGGCGACGAAGCAGTTGCAGCCGGCGAAAATCGGCTGGGCTTCGATTGATGACTGGGAGCACACGCACAACCGCCGGTGGATCCGCAAGCCGGAGAAGAAGGTTGTGGACCCGTTCGGCCAGGCGACGGGACTGGCCAACATGCATCCGGGCTACCTCAGCCCTGACATCGTCGGCCCGTCCGGCCCGGTGGATCCCGGTCTGTCCATGATCTCGGTCCAGACCCGTGACGGCCGGCCTCTCGCCGTGCTCGCGAACTACTCGCAGCATTACTTCGGCTCGGGGCCCGTGTCGGCGGATTACTACGGCCTGTTCTGCAAGCACATGGCCCGCCTGCTGAACCAGCCGGGCGACGGCAACGGGGCCTTCGTCTGCGCCATTTCCCAGGGCACGAGCGGCGATCTGATGTGGATGGATTATGGCTCGCCCAGGAAAACCCGGACCGCCGAAAACTATGCCGAGGCTGTGGCGAAATATGCGGAGCAGGCGCTCCGGCAGGTGCGGTATCACGACTCCGCGCCGCTGGCGATGGTGGAGAAGAAGCTCACCTTGAACTATCGCGTTCCGGACGCGAACCGTCTCGCCTGGGCGAGGCCCATTGCGGCGCAGATCAAGGATGAGCTGCCCAAGGACAGGACCCAGGTTTACGCCAACGAAGCGCTCATCCTGCACGAGCGGCAGAAGACCGAGATCAAGCTGCAGGCCATCCGCATCGGCGAGCTGGCCATCACCACGCTGCCCGACGAAGTCTATGCGCTCACCGGCTTGAAGCTGAAGGCGCAGTCGCCCTTCGCGGTGCACTTCAACATCGAGCTGGCCAACGGTGCGGAAGGCTACATCCCCACGCCCGAGCAGCATGTGCTGGGCGGTTACACCACCTGGCCCGCCCGCACGGCAGGGCTGGAGGTGCAGGCCGAGCCCAAGATCGTGGAGACGTTGCTCACCGCGCTGGAGGAGGCCGGCGGGCGGAAGCGCCGTATCATGCAGGCCGAGCACGGGACCTATGCCCGGTCGGTGCTGGCCGCGAAACCCGCGGCCTGCTGGCGGCTGGACGAGGCGGCGGGTCAGCTCGCCATGAACGCCGTGGCCGGCGGATCACCCGCGAAGATCAGCGACGGGTTTGCCTGGTATCTGCCCGGCGCGGGCAGCGGCAGCGGTTGCGGGGCGGGCGAGAAGCTGGCCCCGTCCGCCTTCTCCGGGCCGAATCAAATCAACCGCGCGGTGCATCTGGCTGGCGGCGACATTCAGGCCGACGTGCCCGGTCTGGGCGCCCGCTACTCCATCGCCCTGTGGTTCTGGCTGGGTGAGGCGAGCGGGGCCGGCGAACGCAGCGGGACGCTGGCGGTCGGCCCCGGCGGTGAAACCCTGGGCAGCCGGCAGTCCAGGGAGCATCGCGTGCAGCTGGTGCTCAACGGCGCGGCCTCGCCGCAGTCCCTCCGTGCAGATGAATGGCATTTTGCAGTGCTCGTGCGCGACGGAAACCAAGTCCGGGTCCATTGGGATGGAGCAGAGAAGCCCGAGCTTGCCGCCGAGATACCGTCCGGCCCGGAAAATCGGCGTCTGGTCTTCGGTCAGGGTTTGCAGGGCAAGCTCGACGAAATTTCAGTTTTCAACCGTGCGCTGACACCCGCTGAAATTGCCGCATTCTGGAAATCATCCGGCATTGCCGAGCAGCACGCGCGGGCGGCTGTCGAACGGGAGCGCGCGGAGAAGGAAGTGGCGAAGTCGTCCATCCCCCTGAAGTTTCCGTCGGAATACTCCGCCACCGTTGCGGCTTTGAAGCCGGCCATTTACGCGCCGCTGGACGTCCAGCCCAAGGGGCTTGCCAATGAGGGCGGCGTGCAGATGGCCCCGGCGACGTATGCCGCATTCCAGTCCGGACGCCTCTCGGGCAGCGCGGACAAGCTTGGGGCGGCCTTCAGCGTCTCGCTCTGGTTTCACAATGAAACGCCAAACGAGGCGTCCGCCGTCACCGCGTATCTCTTCTCCCGCGGTCCCAACGGCGACCGGCAGGCTCCCGGCGATCATTTCGGCATCGGCGGCAGCTATCGCCGCGACACCGCCGGGCGGCTTCTGGTTTTCAACGGCAACGCGGCCAATCAATCCCTCGCCGGCCGGAGCGTGATCCCGCCGGGCACCTGGAACCACGCGGTGTTTGTCCGTGATGGCCGGCACGTCCGCGTTTACCTCAACGGCGGGGCGGCTCCGGAGATTGACACGGAAATCCAGGTCGCGGCTTCGGGAGTGAAGGAGTTTTTCCTCGGCGCCCGAAGCGACCATTTTGCACCGCTGCACGGGCATCTGGCGCAGTTCGCGTTGTTTGATCGCGCGCTGACAGCGGAGGAGGCGAAGCGGCTCCATACCGCTTCAGGTCAGCCTGCGGGCGTCGCATCAATCGCAGATTTTCCAAAACCCGGCCCCGTCTGCGACCCGCTTTCGCCGGCGGACTCGCTGAAAAAAATCCATGTGCCCGCCGGCTTTCGGGTCGAGCTCGTGGCCGCCGAGCCGCTGCTGCTCGATCCCGTGGCGTTCGACTGGGATGTCGCCGGCCGCCTGTGGGTCGTGGAGATGTCGGACTATCCGCTGGGCATGGACGGCAAGGGCAAGCCCGGCGGGCGCATCCGCGTGCTCGAAGACACGGACGGTGACGGGCGCTACGACAAGTCCACGCTGTTCGCCGACGGCCTGAACTTTCCCAACGGCATCATCACCTGGCGGGACGGCGTGATCGTCACGGCTGCGCCGGAGATTTTGTTTCTCAAGGACACCAACGGCGACGGCAGGGCTGATGTGATCGAACCGCTCTTCAAGGGCTTCTTCGAGGGCAACCAGCAGCTCCGCGTCAACGGCCTGCGCTGGGGGCTGGACAACTGGCTGTATTGCGCCGCCGGGGCGCATCACGGGGGTTACGCGGCCGCAACGAAGCTGAAGTCCCTCCGCACCGGCGCGGAGTTCCAGGTCGGCAGCCGCGATTTCCGCTTCCGGCCGGACACGGGCGAACTGGATGCGCAAAGCGGCCCGACGCAGTTTGGCCGCAACCGCGACGACTGGGGCCGGTGGTTCGGCACGCAAAACTCCTGGCCGCTCTGGCATTACGTGCTGACGGACCAATACCTCCGCCGCAACCCGCATGTCGGCGCGCCCATCCCGCTGCTGCAAGTCGTCGGGCCCCGCAACCCGAAGGTGTATCCGGCCAGCGTGCAGGAGAAGCGCTTCCACAGCTTCGACGAGGCCGGCCACTTCACCTCCGCGTGCGCCGGGATGATCTACCAGGACGATCTGCTCTTCGCCCGCGATGCCCGGTCACATGCCTTCACCTGCGAGCCGTTCCACAACCTCGTCCAGCACAACGTCCTGACCGACGACGGCGTGAGCTTTGCGGCGCAGCGGGCCGCCGGGGAGGAGAAGCGCGACTTTTTCGCAAGCGAGGACCGCTGGTGCCGCCCGATAATGACACGCACCGGACCGGACGGCGCGCTCTGGGTGGCGGACATGTATCGCTACATCATCGAGCATCCGCAGTTTCTGCCGCAAAGCGGCAAGGACGAGTTGCAGCCGCACTTCCGCCTCGGCGATGACCGCGGCCGCATCTACCGCGTCGTGCCGGTCAACGCCGCCCCGCGCAAACCGCTGCGGCTCGACCGGCTCGACGCGGCGGGGCTTGTGGCCGCGCTGGACTCATCGAACGGCTGGCAGCGCGACAAGGCGCAGCAGCTCCTCCTCTGGCGCAACGACCGCGCCGCCGTGCCACACCTTGAAAAGCTCGCGAGGGAGAGCACCAATCCCCGCGCCCGTCTCCACGCGCTCTGCGCGCTCGACGGTCTCGGCGCGCTGAAGGCGGAACTGGTCGCGCACGCGCTGGCGGATGCGCATCCCGGCGTCCGCGAAAACGCGCTGCGCCTCGCGGAGCCGTTTGGCACGCCGTCCGTCATTGCGGCCGCAGCCCGCCTTGTGGACGACGCCGACGCGAAGACCCGCCTGCAGCTCGCCTTCTCGCTCGGCCAGTGGAGCGACCCGCGCGCCGGGGCCGCGCTTGGCAGGCTGGCGGTTGCCAGTCATCAGGACCATTTCCTCACCGCCGCCGTCATGAGTTCCGCGCTGCCGCACGCGCGGGCCGTGGTCGAGGCGGTGGCAAAGGCCGGCGGCCCGGCGTTGCAGGCGTTGATGGGCCCCTTGCTGAACCTGTCATTCGGGCTGAACGACCGTGTCGCCATCGCCCGGCTGTTGCAGCCGGTGCTCACGGCGTCGGGCCGCTTCACCCCGGAGCAGGTCGGCGCGTTCAGCCTGATGCTGGATGCGCTGGCGCAGCGCAAGTCGTCGCTCGCGGAGCTGCGCGGCAAGAACTCGGACGAACTGTCGCAACTTCTCGCAAACGCCGACGCCCTGCTCGCGCAGGCCCGCGCGTCCGCCACGCAGGCGTCGCTGCCCGCCGCCGACCGCATTGCCGCCGCGAGCCTGTTGAGCCGCGAGCCGGCGCGACGGGCGGAGGCGAGCGACCTGCTCGCAGCCTGGCTCACCCCGCAGTTTTCCGCCGACATCCAGACGCCCGCCATCCGCGCGCTGGCGGCCACGGGGGCGGCGGATGTTCCGGAGCGCTTTGCGAAGGCATGGTCCGCGCTCGGTCCGTCCGCACGGCAGGTGATGCTGGATGAATGGATTTCGCGCGAACCCTGGGCGTTGAATCTCGTGCAACGCATCGAGAAGGGCGAGTTGAGCACTGCGGCGATTGATCCCGCACGGCGCACGCGGCTGGTGCGGAACGATTCCGGACGCGTCCGCAAACTGGCGAACAAGGTGTTCGACGCCGCCGCTTCGCCCAGCCGTGCGAAGGTGGTGGAGGATTACCGCCCTGCGTTGTCGTTGGCGGGCAACGTCATGAAAGGCCACGAGACCTACCTGCGCGTCTGCGCCGTGTGCCACAAGCGCGGCGTGGAGGGCAAGGACATCGGCCCCGACCTGTTTTCAGTCCTCAACCATCCGCCCGAGAAGCTGCTCCTGAACATCCTCGACCCGAATGTTGACATCCAGCCCGGCTTCCACGCCTACACCTGCGTGCTGAACACGGGCGAGGAACTCTACGGCCTCGTCGCGGCCGAAACCGGCAACAGCATCACGATGAAGCTGCCCGACGGCACCACGCGCACGGTCCCGCGCGGCCAGATCGGGTCCTTGCGCGGCGGCAACCTCTCGCTCATGCCCGAGGGTCTCGAAGGTGGTCTCACGAAACAGGACATGGCGGACCTGATCGCGTTTCTGCGCACGCCGTCGGGAGGAAAGTGATGGGCGGAACCTGCTCTCGACTCCCTCAAGGCAACCCGACACATTTTTGACCGTGAAACGTCTTCTCACCGTTCTCTGCCTCCTGGGGCACCTCTGCGGCCTTGCCGTCGCCGCCGGCAATCCCTCCAAGCCCAGCGTCCTTTTCATCATCGTGGATGACCTGACCACGACGCTCGGTTGCTACGGCAATCGCAGCGTGCGCACGCCGCACATGGATGCGCTCGCGGCGCGCGGCGTCCGGTTCGACCGCGCGTATTGCCAGTTTCCATTGTGCAGTCCGACGCGGGCTTCATTCCTCACCGGCTGCTATCCCGAGCGCACGAAGGTTTTCGCCCTGAACAAGAGTTTCCGGGACGCGATGCCGGACGCGGTCACGGTTCCCGAGCTTTTTCAACAGGCGGGCTACGCCACGGGCAGCATCGGCAAGGTCTATCACGGCGGCTCCCCCAAGAAGAAGCTCGACGTGCAGCTCGGCGCGGCGCTGAACAGGGACAGCGAAATCCTCGTGGAAGCCAAGACCGCGAACGATCCCGGTGACAAACCGCGCGCCAATGCGAAGGGCGAAGGCTACAACCGCACCTATGCCGCGTCCGCGCGCCCGGATGCCGACTTCACCGACTACAAGATCGCGACCGACGCGATGGCGGCGCTCGACCAGTTCAAGGACAAACCCTTCTTCCTCGCCGTCGGTTTCATCCGGCCGCACACGCCTTATGTTGCGCCGCAGGCGTTCTTCGACCGCATTGACAAGGCCGGGCTCACGCTGCCCCCGTTCTATCGCGCGGGCGGTGAAGATCTCGCCCTGATGCCGAAGGCCGCGCTGCGCCCCAACAACAACGTCTTCCGCCATGCCGCCCCCACCGTGGACGAAGCGCGCGATGCGATGCGCGCCTATCTCGCAGCGACCAGCTTCGTGGATTCCCAGGTGGGCCGCGTGCTGGCGAAGCTCAAGGAGCTGCATCTGGAGGAGAACACCATCATTCTGCTCACCGGCGACCACGGTTATCAGCTGGGCGAGCACGGCCTGTGGGCGAAGCAGACCTTGTTCGAAGGGGCGACGCACGTCCCGCTCATCGTCACTGCGCCGGGTGTGAAGCCCGGTGTATGCACGGGCCTTGTCGAGCAGGTGGACATTTATCCAACACTGGCCGGGCTCGCCGGGCTCCCCACGCCGCCAGGCGTGCAGGGCGATTCGCTGCAACCGCTCCTCGCCGACCCGACTGGCAGAGGCAGGACCGCCGTCTTCGGCACGATGCAGGCACCGGGAAATGTCTCCGGCCACAGCGTCCGGGACGACCGCTTCCGCTACGTCGAGTGGAACGGGGGCCGCGCCGGCCAGCAGCTTTACGATTATGAAAACGACCCCGGCGAACTCCGCAACCTCGCCGGCGACCCCGCGCAGGCCGGGCGCATCACGCGGATGAAATCCTTTCTCTCCGAGCACTTGAAGGCCGTGGAATCGAAATCCAAATGAACCTCCTGCCTGTCTGAACCATCACCGCACCCGCCAATGAAACGAATCCCGATCCTCCTTTTGTCCTTCGCCGTCTGTCACCCGGCATTCGCCGCCGCTCCGCAGGGCGAAGTCTCGGTCGCCAGCTACCCGTCCATTCACGAGGCCATCAATGCCAACCCCGGCCGCATGATTTTTGTGCCGGCGGGCGATCACACGATCACGGAGAAGATCCGCATCCGGGGCGAGCGGGCCGGGTTGTATGGGCCGGGGCGCATCATTCAGTTGAGCGCGAACCAGCCGGTCATTGAGATCGAGGGCGCCAATGGTGCGGAGATTCGCGATCTGACGCTCACCCGTCCGGAGGGGAAGATGGAGACGGACAACGAGGGCATTTTGGCGGTCAAGTGCCGCGACCTGGTGATCGAGAACGTGCGCGTGATCGACAACCGCACGCGCTCGGGAGCCATCCTGCTGCGCGAGTGCCAGGGCACCCGCGTGAGCCGCTGCCTGGTGCGGAATTACATGCGCGTGACCGTCGATGACCGCACCGCGAGCAAGGAATGGGGCTACGCCTTCAACTGCACCGACGGCACGGGCATCGGCGTGACCTATTGCACCGGCACGCTGATCGAGGGCAGTCGCGTCATCGAGGAGAACCTCATCCCAACCCCGGAGATCAAGGCGCGGCACAAGCTCGGCGTCTTTGTGAAAAAGAACCCGCAAAAAGGCACGATCATCAGCCAGCGGACATGGGACGCGGATTACACGGACAGCTGGCAGCAGGGCTCCGGAATTGTCGTCACCGCGCCCGAGGTGAGCGATCTCACACGCATCCTCGGCAACCACATCCAGAACGCCGCGCAGGGCATCGACCTGCACTGCGACCATGTCATCGTGGCGAACAACATCATCGCGAACTCCTTCATGGGCATGAAGGCGATGCACGGCTCGCGCAACGTGATCATCACGGGGAACCAGTTCACCAAAAACTGCCTCTGGGCCGTCGGGCTCATGCCCGGCGCGGCCTCGCACCCGGCCGTGGACGGCAGACCGGAGACCGCCAACACCGACGGCGGGTCGGTCATCGCCAACAACATCATCTCCGACTTCGGCCTCGGCGACGCGCGCTGGATCTGGGGCAATGAACGCTCACCCTTCAAGTTCGAGGAGGCCGGCCAGCAGCCCGACGACCCGCCGCTTGCCGACGTGATCGTGCAGGGCAACATCGTTCAGGCCATCGGCGAGCCCCGCTACAAATACGCCGTCATCATCGGAGGCGGCCCGAGGGGTCCTCGCGGAATGCATTTTTCCAACAACCTGCTGCACCCCGGCACGCAGGGCATCGCGAACATCGAACTGCCGCAGTAAGCCCGCTCAAGACATGAAACGCATCGCCTCCCTTGTCTGTGGCCTGGCACTCCTTGCCGTCGAGAGCGCCGGTGCCACGCTGACCGCCATACCCAACGTCGTCTTCATCCTCTCCGACGACCTCGGTTACAACGACCTCTCCTGCCAGGGCGCGACAAAGCTCAGGACGCCGAACATCGACCGGCTGGCGAAGGAAGGCATCCGCTTCACCGATGCGCACACGGCCGCGGGCGTTTGCTGCCCGTCGCGCTACAGCACCCTGACCGGACGCTACTCGTGGCGGCGGAAGCAGACGTGCTGGGCCTCGCCGGGCGCGGCGCTGTTGATCGAGCCGAAGCGCATGACCATCGCGTCACTGCTGAAGCAGGCGGGCTACACCACGGGCGGCGTCGGCAAGTGGCACCTCGGATTCGGCACGGCCCAGCAGCGCGTGGACTGGAACGGCGAACTCAAACCGGGCCCGCTGGAGGTCGGCTTCGATTATTGTTTTGTGGATGTCAGCAACCGCTGGGGCCCGTATGTGGAGAACCATCGCATCGTCGGCGTGAAGGCCGATGATCCGATCCGCTTCGAGGGCCGGAAGCTCGCTGGCGGGAAGTCCGCGTTCACGATGGTCAACGAGGAGAACGCCCGCGTGCTGCACGAAAAGGCGGTCGCGTTCATCGAGCGCAGCAAGGACAGGCCGTTTTTCCTCTATTACGTGCCGAACAACATCCACACGCCGCTCACGCCGAACGCGAAATTCAAGGGCACGAGCAAGGCCGGAAAGTATGGCGACTTCGTGCATGAGCTGGACTGGTCGGTCGGCGACCTGCTCGCCACCCTTGACCGGCTCAAGCTCACCGACAACACGCTCGTCATCTTCACGAGCGACAACGGCGGCGTGTATGAGAAGGAGGGTTTCAACGCCGGCCACCGCTCGTGCGCGCCGTTCAACGGGCAGAAGGGCGACGTGTGGGAAGGCGGCAACCGCGTGCCGTTCCTCGCGCGCTGGCCCGGCCACATCGCGGCGGGGACGACCTCGGCGCAGTTGCTCTGCCTTACGGACATGATGGCGACCTTCGCCGCGCTGACCGGCCAGACCCTGCCGGGCGACGCCGGGCCGGACAGCGTCAACGCGCTGCCGGCACTGCTCGGCCAAAACCCCTCGCCCGTCTCGCGCACAAACCTCATCGTGCAATCCGGTTCATCGAGCCTGTTCGAAAAAAACAAAGAGGGCCTGTGGGCCGTGCGCGAAGGGAACTGGAAGCTCGTGCTGGGGCAGGGCTCTGGCTACTCGACGAAGCAGGGCGACCGCAATCCGTATCTGCGCTTCGCCGAGGTGGGAATGGTCAACAGCGACTACACTTCCGACGGCAAGCTCAAACCTGGAGCGCCGCCGATGCAGCTCTACGACCTTGCCGCCGATCCCGGCGAGACCCGCAACCTCTACCTTGAGCAGCCCGGGATCGTCGCACGCCTGAGCAAGCTGTTCGAGCAGTTGAGCGGTGCCAGCGCGCCGAAGCCGTGAAGACTCCCGTCTGCAACCGCGAAGGCTGCATCGAGTGAAAATAACGACACGAAAATGAAGATTCCATCATCGCCACGGCTCCGGATCGCGGGGATTGGAGGTCATCAGCCGCTTTTTCTGATCACCTGCCTCGTCGCAGTTCTGGCTGCAAACCGGGCCGGTGCGGTTCAAGTCGAGAAGGATGTGCCGGTGACCATGCGGGACGGTGTGATTCTGCGGGCGAATGTCTTCCGTCCCGATGAGCCCGGCCAGTATCCCGTGCTCGTGGAGCGCACGCCCTACGGCAAGAAAGCCAGGGCCGATGCCTACGTGAAGGCCGGCTACATCGTGGTCACACAGGATGCGCGGGGACGTTACGCGTCGGAGGGAAAATGGGAGTCCTTCTACCGCTTCGACACGCACGATGCGGCGGACGGCTACGACACGGTGGAGTGGGCGGCGAAGCTGCCGGGCTCGAACGGCAGGGTCGGCACCTTCGGCATCTCCTACGATGCGTTCCTGCAATGGCGGCTCGCACCGCTGCGCCCGCCGTCGCTGGTGGCGATGGCGGCGTTCTCGATCATGCCGCGGCTCACGCAGCTTGAATTTCCGGGCACGCTCCGCCCCGGGCGGAGGTTGAACTGGTTTTACACCGGCATGTCGCCGGACATGCGGTTGCGCTCGGGTGCCGGGGGGCCGAAGACGAGGGCGGAAGCCGGCAAGCTCTGGAGGGACGGCGAGGGCGAGCGCCTGCTGCATTTCCTGCCGTGGCTCGATCTGCCGAAGATGGTCTTCGAGGATGAAGACGACGCGGTGAAAGGCTGGCTGCGCGCGCCGCATCGCGATCCCTGGCGGCTGCTCGATGGATGCCCGGAGATCAACGTGCCGAATCTCAACGTCGTCGGCTGGTTCGACCACTGCAATGACAGCATCGAGTTGCATCAGGAGATGCGGCGCGTCGGGAAAACGGAAGCCGCGCGCGACGGTCAGCGCCTCATCATCGGCCCGTGGAGCCATGGTCGCGGATCGGGAAGCAGGGTCGGCGGAGTGGACTTCGGAAAATCCGCGGCGTTGGACCTCGCGCAGACGGAGATTCGCTGGTTCGACCACTGGCTCAAGGGCAAAACCAACGGGGTGAACCGGGACGCCCCGGTGCGCATCTTCGTCATGGGGGCCAACCGGTGGCGTGACGAACAGGAGTGGCCGCCGCGCCGCGCCACGCCGCACACGCTTTATTTGCACAGCGACGGTCATGCGAACACGCCTGCGGGTGACGGCTCTCTCACGGGAAAAATTCCCGGGGCTGCACGGGACTCGTATCGCTACGATCCGCGTGATCCCGTGCCCACGCTCTGGAGCGCGGCCATGTTCACGCTGCCCGCCGACCAGGCCCCGCTCGCGAAACGCCGCGACATCCTCGTCTATCAAGGCGAGCCGCTCACCGCGCCGCTGGAAGTCACCGGTTATCCCGAGGTCATCCTGCACGCGGCATCAAGCGCGCCGGACACGGATTTCTTCGTGAAGCTCATCGACGTCGCTCCCGACGGGAAGAATCGCGACATCGCCTCGGGCATGGTGCGTGCGCGCTACCGCGACGGCCTCGACAAACCCAAGCTCATCAAGCCCAACGAAGTCATCGAGTATCGCATCAAGCTGCGCCCGACCTCGAATGAGTTCCAGCCCGGCCACCGCGTTCGTGTCGACGTCACCAGCAGCGATTTCCCGAACTTCGACCGCAACCACAACACCGCCGCCGATCCCAACGCCGACGCGAAACTGGAGGTCGCCGGGCAGACAATCCACCACGGCGGCGCGACGGCTTCGCGGATCATTCTGCCCGTCATTCCGCAGGCCCATCAGCCATGAGCGCGACATCGCCCATCACCCGCCGCCGCTTCGTGCGCGACTCCGCAGCCGGTCTCGCCCTGGCGGGCATCGCGCCTGTGTTCGCAGAGGAGGCGGCCCCGAAACAGTTTCGCCTGTGGGCCATTGGAGATCCGCATGTGGAGACGGACCTCAAACACAAACGCGAGTCGCTGGCCGACGCGATCCGGCAATCCGAGCAGGGAGGCAAAGATGGCGCGCCGCCGTTTGACTGGGACATCGCGATCAACGTCGGCGACTTCTCCGGCAATCAGGGCCCGCCCAAGGACGACGAAGGGCGCGAAGTCGTGCGGCAGTTCGGCGCGCTCAAGAAACATCGGCGCGAGGACTTCTATGACATCGCCGGCAATCACGATGCGAGCGGCCAGGGACAGCCGACGATGGCGTGGTTTCGGAAGTGGATCGATCCGCTCGGTGAAAACACACAATTTTCGGGTGTGGACCCGGAGCGTCGTCGTTATCCGGTCACCGGCACCTGGGAGCGCTACGAGTTCCGCGTCGGCAACCTGCTGTTCCTGATGATGAGCGACCGCAACGACCTGCCCGTGCCCGTGGGTCGCGGCAAGCGCGGTGGTTATCCGGCGGGCGCGGTGACCAGCGAGACGGTGGCCTGGTGGAAGCAGCGTGTGGAAGCGAATCGCGACTCCGTCATCATCAGCGCGCACCACCACATGCTGCGCGAGACAACGGTCGGCTCGGGCGACTTCGAGGGAGGCACGCTGAATCCCGACGGCAGCTACACCAGCCGCTATCACGGCTACCAAAAGGACGGCGGCGGTCCGGAGGGCTCGTCCTATCTCTACTACGTGGACGACAAACCCAAGGCGATGGCGTTTGAGAGCTACCTCGCCGCGCATCCGGGTGCGGTTGACCTGTGGTTCGGCGGCCACACGCACACAAATCCTGACGACAATTTCCATGGCCGCACGCACATCGAGCACAAGTGGGGCGCGAACTTCATCAACTGCTGCGCGCTCACCCGTTTTCACGGAGCCGCGCACTCGCGCCCGATGAGCCGCCTGCTCACGTTCACCGAGGGCGGCACCGAGGTGCGCGTGCAATGCTATCTCCACACGAACGCGCACGCGCCGCAGGGCTGGTATCCCAGGGCTGAACGCGTCATCCGGCTGGGCAAACCGTTCCGCATGAGTTGAAACCTTGAACCCGACAGAACAACTCGGAAAGTGCGCGGCGGCGGCCGTTGTCGTGCTCCTTTCGCTGGCGGCCGCGACCCGGGGCGCGACCGTCCCGCCGCCCAACATGCTCGTCATCCTCGTGGACGACATGCGCTGGGACGATCCTGGCTGCGCGGGGCATCCGTTCTCGAAGACGCCGAACATGGACCGCATCGCGCGGGAGGGCGCGCGGTTTCTCAACGCCTTCGCGGTCACGCCGCTGTGCTCGCCGAGCCGCGCAACCCTGCTCACCGGGCTTTATCCGCACACGCACGGCATCACGGACAACACCGAGCGCAGCGTCCGGAGCCACCATCTGCCGACCTTTCCGCAGTCGCTTCAGCGGGCGGGCTACGAGACGGCGTTCCTCGGCAAGTGGCACATGGGAAACGATGATTCGCCCCGGGCCGGCTTTGATCACTGGGTGTGCCTCAAGGGCCAGGGCAGCACGTTTGATCCCGAGTTGAATGTCAACGGCAGCAGCCGCAAGGAGGCAGGCTACGTCACGGATGTCCTGCACCGCCACGCGATGGACTTCCTCAGGCGACCGCGCACGAAACCCTTCCTGCTCTACTTTGCGCACAAGGCGGTGCATCCCGAGACCGTTCAGCGCGCCGATGGCTCCTTGAGCGATCCGAATGCGGCGAACTTCATCCCCACCGAACGGCACCGGCACCTCTACGCGGGGGAGAAAATCCCGCGCCGTCCGAACGCGCTCGTCGCTCCGCAGGGCAAGCCCGCGCTGCAACGCCCCATCGCCGGCCTGCCGCCGCTGAGTCCGGCGACCGGCAGCACCGACGAGTCCATCCTGGGCCGCCTGCGCATGCTGGCCGCGGTGGATGAAAGCCTCGGCGAGATGCTCCGCTGGCTTGAGAAAAGCGGCCGGCTGGACCGCACCCTCATCGTCGTCACCAGCGATCACGGCTATTTTTATGGCGAGCACGGCCTGAGCGTTGAGCGCCGCCTGGCGTATGAGGAGGGCATTCGCATTCCGCTGCTGATGCGTCTGCCGGGGGTGATCAATCCGGGAAGCGAGCCCGCCGGGATTGCGCTCACGCTCGATCTTGCGCCGACACTGTTGGAACTCGGCCATGCCGCCTCCCCCGCCGGTTTGCAGGGCCGCTCGCTGGTGCCGGTCTTCAAAGGCGCCGCCGCCGCGTGGCGCGGCGACTTTCTGATCGAGTATTTCACCGACACGGTTTTTCCGCGCATCCACAAGATGGGCTATCAGGCCGTGCGCAGCGAACGCTGGAAGCTCATCCACTACACAGAACTTCCGGGCATGGACGAACTCTACGATCTCGAAGCGGACCCTTATGAACTGAAAAACCGTGCCGCCGATCCGCAGGCAAGGGACGAACTCGGTCGGATGAAATCCGCCCTCACCCGTCTTGTGAAAGAAACCGCCGGCACCACAACCACCAGCAACCTCCCATGATCCGCCACACTGTCGTCTTCCGTCTCAAACACCCGGCCGGCTCCGACGCCGAGCGCGATTTCCTTCAGGCAGCCCGCCAGCTCGCGCGCATCCCCGGCGTGGAACGCTTCGAGTGCCTGCGTCAGATCGGAACCAAAAACTCGTTCACGCTGGGGCTTTCGATGGAGTTCGCCGGTGCGGGTGCCTATCGCAGCTATGGTGAGCATCCGGACCACACCCGTTTTGTGCAGGAGCGCTGGCTGCAGGAGGTCGAAGAGTTTCTGGAGATTGACTACACGCTGCTCGCCCTTCCGGATTGAACGCAACCGCCCCGTTCTCCAAACGAACTCATCCACAAAACGTCTTCCCGTTTCATCCTCAACACAATTTCTCTCATGAACAACCGTCGCCGACTCAAGCTGTGCTCCGCCCTGCTGATCCTCGCCACCTGCGGGTGGACCGCAGGCATCGCCGCCGAAAAACCTTTCCGTGCCGGAGCCGCGCAGGTGGACATCACGCCGCCGGTTGGCATTCCCAGGGGCGGGGCCTACGCCCTGGTGAAAAGTGTCGGCGTCATCGATCCGCTTCATGCCAAGGCCATCGTGGTCGAACAAGGCGGGGAGAAGGCCGCGTTTGTCGCGCTGGACGTGGCCTACACGCCGCGCGCCCTGGTGGAGGCGGCCCGCAAACTCATCACCGCGCAGACGGGCATTGCGGGCGATCGTGTGATGATCTCGGCCACGCACACCCACAGCGCGCCGTC
>JBAYGL010000024.1:0-20874 GCA_041666725.1 Limisphaerales bacterium | reverse complement strand
TGCGATGCCGCGCACCAGGCTTTGGAGGGCGTCACCGTGGAGGACACGGTCAATGTCAGTGCGCGGCACGGCGATGCCTTGGTGAGCTATGCGATGAACCAGTTCCAGGCGCCGAACGAAACGACGATCCTCGTCAACTGCGAACGCGGCAGCCTCAAGATCGAGGTTCACTCGCAGCGCTGGGGCATGCTGAGGCATGGTGAAAAGGACTGGTCCTGGCGGCAGGCGCCGCCGGCGGAACGCGACGACCTTTTCATCGCGCAGGCGAACGCCTTTCTCGACGGCATCGAGGGGAAACCCACGCCGCTTTGCACTTTCGAGGAGGCGGTGCAGACTCTGAAGTTCAACCAGGCCGCCCTGCGGTCTGCAAAGACCGGCCAGGTCATCGCCATTGAATGAGTGACGAACCAAAAGAACTCCGCCTCGCCATGCTGGGCATGATCGAGGGCAACGGCCATCCCTACTCATGGAGCGGCATCGTGAACGGCTACAACCCGGTCGAGATGGCGAAGTGCCCGTATCCGGGCATCCCCGCCTACATGGGCCGGCAGCCGCTCGCTTCCGTCCGCATCCCCGGTGCCCGGGTGACTCATGTCTGGACGGATGACCCCGCCGATGCGCCCAAGGTGGCGGCGGCGAGCTTGATCGAACATGTCGTGAGCAGGCCCGAGGATGTGATCGGCCAGGTGGATGCGGTCGTCATCGCCACAGACGACGGCGATGATCATGTCCGTCGCGTCCGTCCGTTCATCGAGGCGGGCCTGCCCGTTTTCATCGACAAGCCGATGGCGACAAACATCGCGGACCTGCGCCAGTTCGTGCAGTGGCATCGCGGGGGAAAGATCATGCTCTCCACGAGCGGCATGCGCTACGCACCGGAGATGCGGTTGGGCGATGACCAGCGTTCCCGGCTTGGAGAACTGCGCTGGATCACCAGCTTCACCTGCAAGACCTGGGAACGCTATGGCATCCATGCGCTGGAGGCTGTGGAGCCCCTGCTGGGCACGGGCTTTCTCTCCGTCCGGGCGCACAGTGATGCCGGTGGGGATGTCATGCATCTCACGCATCGCGGCGGAGTCCGGCTCACCATCGGCGCGTTGCACGATGCTTACGGCAGCTTCGGTGCCGTGCATCTCCACGGCACAAAGGGCGATCTTGCGCTGAAACTCACCGACACCTACCACGCCTTCCGCGGGCAGCTTGTCGCCTTCATCGACATGCTCCGCACCGGCGACCGGCCGCTGCCCTTCGATGAAACGGTCGAGCTCATGGCCGTCATCATCGCCGGCCGCCGCAGCCGCGAGCAGGGCGGCGCCGTCATTCAACTTGCCGACATCATCAACGAAACCACAGCAACCTGACACTTATGACACCCCGCTCCTCGCGACTCCTGCGTGAACTCAAAGCCGGCCGGAACCCGTGCACGCTCAAGCTCAACCTCAATGACCCGCGCATCATCGAGCTGGCGGGCCTGGCCGGCGCCTCCGCCGTGTGGCTGTGCAACGAGCATGTGCCCAATGACTGGCTCAATCTGGAGAACCAGGTGCGCGCCGCGAAGCTGCACGACATGGACAGCATCGTGCGCGTGAGCAAGGGCGGTTACAGCGACTACGTGAAGCCCTTCGAGATGGATGCCACCGCGATCATGGTGCCGCATGTGACCACGGCCGAGGAGGCGCGCAAGATCGTGGAAATGACGCGCTTCATGCCGCTGGGCCGCAGGCCCATTGACGGCGGCAACACCGACGGGGCCTTCTGCCAGATCCCGACGGCGGACTACCTCCGCCACAGCAACTCCGAGCGCCTGCTCATCCTGCAAATCGAATCTCCGGAAGCCCTCGCCAATGTCGAAAAGATCGCCGCCGTGCCCGGCTTCGACGTGCTGCTGTTTGGTCCCGGGGATTTCAGCCATCTCATCGGAAAGGCCGGACAGATCAGCGACCCGGAGGTCGTGGCCGCGAGAAAGCGCGTGGCGGCCGCCGCGCAGGCGCATGGGAAATACCTCATGATGCCGGGCATGATCGCCCCGCGCCCGGAACTCGAGGCCGAGGGCTGGCGCATCTTCAACATCGGCGCGGATGTGATCAGCCTCGGCACCGCCCTCAACAGGCTGGTGGCTGATTACCGGCGGGAAAACGCCCTGGCACCGGCCGCCGTTTACAGCGCGAAATCATGAACACGCTCGACAGCTTCAGCCTGAAGGACAGGGTCGTCCTGCTCACCGGTGCCGCCGGGTTGTTCGGTCGCGGCCTCGCCAGCGCGCTGGCGGAAGCCGGCGCCACCCTTGTCATCGCTTCGCGCAATGCGGACAAGCTCCGCACCGTCGCCGACGAGGAAACCGCGCGCGGCCATCGCGTCTTCGCGGAGGGATTCGACCAGGCGGATGAGGCGTCCATCCTCGCGCTGAAAAGCCGCGTCGAGGATCGCTTCGGTGTCCTGCACGGGCTGGTGAACAACTCCGTGCTGCGCCCGATGAAGGGTGCGAACGGCGGCGTCGCGCAGTGGGAGGAATCCATGCGTGTGAACGCCACGGGGCTCATGCTCATGCACCGCGTCTTTGGCAGGGCGATGGCCGACGCCGGACGCGGCAGCATTGTGAACATCGGCAGCATCCAGGGCATGATCGGCCCCAGCTACGAGCTGTATGAAGGCACCGCAATGGGCGATCTGCCGCCGGATTACTTCTTCCACAAGGGCGGCATGTTGAACCTCACGCGTTTCTACGCCGCCCTCTACGGGCCCGGGGGCGTGCGCGTGAACTGCCTCTCTCCCGGCGGCTTCTTCAACCACCAGCCGGAGCCGTTCGTGAAGCGGTTCAGCGAGCACACCATGCTCAACCGCATGGCCGACGAGCATGATCTGGGCGGCGCGCTTGTGTTTCTCCTCAGCGAGGCTTCGCGCTACGTCACCGGAGTGAACCTGCCCGTGGATGGCGGCTACACGGCGAAGTGAGTTGAGCCGGGCCCGGGGCGGGGATTCTTACCACCCTGGCATCGTAGGAGACGACGTGAGGAGTCTCACTTTCAACCCTGAAGGTTAACATGGAATCCAATCAGAGACTCGTCACCTCGTCTCCTACCTGAGCAGGACAACATTTTCCTGCGACGCAACGAACTGCGCGCGTCACGAAGCTTTCGCCGTGACCAAACATTGTCTCGCCACGGGTAAAAAGGCTTTCGCCGCGACCACACATTGTCTCGCAGCGCGCAAAAAGTTCTTCGCCACGCCCAGCAAGTCTTTCGCCGCCGGTAAAAGTGGACCTGCTGCCGGGTGGAAGTCTTTCACCACGCGGACCTGTTGAATCAGAGCGCCCTCCCATCGTCTGAACACGCCCTCCAACCCGCTGCACGGGCGCATCGTGACACTGCTCGTGGCCTCGACCTGTCAGGCAAGCGGGGACGCTTGCGGCACGGCCGGCCGGAGGCTGGCGCTACGTAGCGCCCGCGTCTCGCGGGCCGTATCGCCGGCGTCCACGCCGGCCCGGCTTCCGCGGCAGCAAGATGCGCCCCCGCTGCGTCGGCTGATTTGTTCAGGCTCGCCAAACCGCTCCATTTCCCTGATGCTCCCCTCCCGGTGAAACTCCGGTCCCCAATGCTGCTCCTCTGCCTGCTGACCGCGTTCCTTTGCGCCGTCAGTTCCCCGGCGAACGGTTCCGTGGGTTACACGCTGGACGCCGCGGGCAATCATTTGCCCCGCGTATCCAGTCTCAACTCTGTCCCTTCAACCGTCGCCACCTACAGCGCCAAAGACTGGCATCTGCTATGAAAGAAAAGACCGCGCAATTTGTTTTCTGGTGCTGGGCAATTCACTTTGCATGTGTTTTTACAGTGTATGTAGTTTCCTTTTTCTTGGATATTACTCAGGAACTTTGGCGTGCTTATCCTGACATTGAAATGGTTGGCCTAGTCCAGTGCATTATTGGGTTGTTGGCAGTTGTTGTCAGGTCTGAATTTTCGGTGGACATCTTCAATGAAGAACAACGGAAGTTCCTGGGCGAAGGCGTGTTTAAAAAGTGTCTTCTCATGCTGTGCCTTTTGGTTTTAGTAACTGCAATCGACGAGGCGCGAGTGGGATACAAAGGCCGTTTTCCTGAAAATGCGGTCGGAAACGGAGTGAGCGTTCCTTTGCAAATTGCTAATCACATCTCTAGAAGCGCGATTGTATACCACTTGTTCTCAACACTCATATTGATGGGTGGGTTTATAGGGCCTCGCCGTTGGGTGGATCGGCCGAAAATGTAGCAGGAAAGTGAGCATCACACCGAGCGCCACTTGACGAGTATGACGGCAGGAGACGACATGAAGAGTCTCACTTCCAACGCGAAACTCGGAATCCGGTCAGAGACTCGTCACCTCGTCTCCTACCGCCGTAGGACAGCGCGTCCCGCCGAACGAACGCCTTGTTTCACCACCACCCTGGCCCAGCATCGTCCCTTTCGCGTGTTTCGCGTGTTTCGCGGGCCACTCTTTGGAGTTCAAGTTCCCAACACCCCGCCTGAGCGGAATCTTGAAATCAGATGTCAGGCTGGAAGCACTGATACCAATTACCGGTGGAGTTTGGTCATATCCAAGCGAGGGCAAGCTGGCCCTCCCTCTCCCTTTGCGGAGCAAGGGGAGAGGGCCGGGGTGAGGGGTTGCGCGCGTCGGCGTTGGTGGCCGCACCCCTCATCCGGCCTGCGGCCACCTTCTCCCCTCGCTCCGCGAAGGGAGAAGGACACTTGCGCTCCCGCTCCCGTTCTACCGAACGTCTGACGTAATTGATATGACCTCCCCGCTCGATTGCAGAGTTCGAGTTGAGCCGGGGCCGGCTACCTCCCTGCGGTCAAATCGCTGATGCGAATCCGGAAGCAGGCGGCGGTGCGGTGCTTCTTCTTGTCCTCACCACCGAGCGCATACACGAACCCGCCGCACTCCACCAGACAGGTGCAGGCTGCGAACGGCAGTGGAGTGGCCGGCTGATATTGGTTCTTCCTCACGTCGTAAACGAAGGCGGTGGTCAGAAATCCTTCCTCGTCCGTGCCGTAACCGCCCGCGAGGTAAATGTGACGTTCGTCCAGGGCGACAGCGGACACTCCGCGCGCGGACTTCGGATACGGCGCAAGGCGTCGCCATGAGTTCCCGGTGCCGTTGTGCGCGAAGGCATCGCTGAGGTTGTGCACCTGCTGGTTCGCCGGATCAAGCCAGGCACCTGTAAACGTGTAGAGCACACCGCCCGCCACCGCCACCGCAGGAATGCCGATCCCGTGGGACAAACCGCTCAAAGGCGGGAGCGGCGATGATTTCCCATCCGCCAGATTCACGGCCTGAAGGTTCGCCGTGACCTTGCTCCAATCGTCGGGATCAGGCGTGCCGCCCAGGAGATTGAGCCGGCCGTCACGAATCGCACCGCCGCCGAACACGACCGGCTGTGGCAGATCGCCGTGGTGGGTGAGCTTGAAGTGCTCGTCGATCGCATAGGTTTCCTTGCGGCCCTGTCTGCCATCAGCTCCGCCCGCGAAGTAAAGCCGCGCCCCGTCGCTGGCGAAGGCGGCGTAGGCGAGGGGATGCGGCAGCGCCGGGCCCGTGCGCCATTGATTGATCGCAGGATCGAACAGCCACACGGTGTCGAGCCAGCGCTTCACGCCGTCGCGCCAGTTTGTGCCGCCCGCGACGACGATCTTCCCGCCGGCACAGCCTGCCATGCATCCGCCGTTGGGTTCGGGAAGGGGTGGCAGGCTTTCCCAACTGGCGGCGTGTATTTGATTCATAAAGGCAAACAGGGTTAACAGAGCGCTGATGAGTCGTGGGCGCATGTCAGGCAGGTTTGGTGGCCGTCTTGTCATCGGGGTCGGTGGCCCGTCGGTAAACATCCTTCGCCTCCGGGCGCCTCCAGTCCTTGCCCAGCCGCACGTCCTGCGCGCCGGCCAGCTCGCCGGTCGCACTCGGAGGCGTGGGGTCGCTTTGGCGGCGCATCTCCCACCAGCATTGGCCGCAGTGGTTGTGTTCGTGGTCGATGACGAAGCCCGCATCCTTCATCAGCGGGCCGATCCAGCCCATGCAGTGGTCGCAGTAGTCGTGATATTGCGCGAGTCCGTTGCGGTTGAGAAACCCCTTCGACGGACAGTCGTGCATGTCCACCCGGAAAACCTTGTCCGTGGAGGTGATCGCATATCCGGCCGCCTCGTGATCCAGCGTGTGGCCCCAGTATTCCTTCATGCCCGGGATGCCGCCCTCCACAATCAACCTGGTGGCGTGCGTCTGGGAATCGCCCCGGATCGCCACGTTCCAGTATTCGCGCACGAGCGGTTCGCCGCCCTGCTGGCGCAACCACTCGAAGGTCCACTCGTAATGCCCGCAGAAATCGTAGCAGCCAATCATAGCGCCTCCCTGATGTCCCCGATGCGTTGCGGTTCCGGGCAACCTTCGCGTTTTGCAAAGCGCTGCGTGCATGAACCGTTGCCACCGCTCACCCGCACGGTCAGTCCCGCCGGCGCGGCGATGGCCTCGCTGACAAAATGGCAGTGCTGGCAGAAACACGGCACGATCTCGCGGCCATGGTCGCGCAGGTGTTTGATGGCGGGGCAGACCTGCACGTTGAGGGTGACGGCGTCGGGTGTTTCGGCAACTTCGGCTTTTGCGCCCGGCTCCGCCTTGAAGAACTCACGCCAGTATTCCGCCACGGACGGCAAGCCCTCCTTCCATCGCTCCATCACAGGCCGGTAGTAACCCGCGCCCATGTCCGTCCAGTAACGGCGCAGACCCTCGATGCCGTGGCGGGCGAGGACGAAGCGGAACGTCGCGTTGATGGCGAAGTAAAAGTCCGCCGCTCCCACCGGCTTGGTGTCGGTGTAAGGCAGCGGGTTCGTGGCGGGAGAACCGGGGTTTTTCATCGCGAATGATTCGAGTTCATTTCCAGTTCGCCCCGGCTGTCCGACATCACCCGGTCTGCATCGAGTTCCGCAAACAGCGCGGGGACATCAAACGTCTCTGCGGCCAGCGCTTGATCGAGGTGCGCCGGGGTGCGGCCACCGACGAGCACCGATGCCACGCCCGGCTGATGCAGAGCCCAGGCCAGCGCGAGATGCGCCTGACTGTGGCCGGTGCGGGCGGCCACCGACTCCAATCGCGCGAGCCGTCGCCATGCCGTGTCGTGAAAATAAACCTCCTGATGCCCCGGCACCAAATCGAAGCGTGAGCCGGGCTGCACGCCGCGCCGGTGCTTGCCGGTCAGAAAGCCGGCCCCGAGCGGGCTGTAGGTCACGATGGCGATCTTCTGTGCGGCGCAAAACTCCCGAAACTCCGCGCTCACGTCGTTGACGGCGAGGTTCTGGTTGTTTTGCACCACGCTGAAACGCTCCAGCCCGTGCCGCTGTTGCAGTGCCAGCGCGGTTTCAAGCTGCTGGCGGTTGTAATTGCTTGCTCCCAACGCGCGGACCTTGCCCGCCCGCACCAGCGCATCCAGCGCGGCGAGCGACGCCGGCGATTCCGCCGTCGCATCCCAGCGATGAAGATAGAGCAGGTCGATCGCCGTGAGCCCGAGCCGCCGCAAGCTTTCGCCGACGGCATCGGCCAGTCGCACCGGCTCATATGGCGGCTGAATCTTGGTGGCGACGGTGACGCAGCCGGCGGCGGGACGACGCGACGCCATCCATCTGCCGATGATGCTTTCCGACGCGCCCTGTGCGTAAGCGGCGGCGGTGTCGAAGAACGTGATCCCGCGCGCGAAGGCATGGTCGAGGACTCCATGCGCGACCGCCTCGCCGATCTCCCGTCCGAACGTCACGCAGCCGAGGCCGATCTTGCTGACGCGCAGGCCGGCGGGACTGATGACGGTGGTGTTCATGGACGAGTGACGGCGCTTCAATGCGAAATTCGAAGTGGCGACCGTCGGAGAGGAGCGCGGCCTTCAGGCCGCAGAAACGTGCGTAGAGCAGCGGCTTTTCGAGCGCACTTTACCAGCCGGGGCTTTCTGCGGCATGAATGCCGCGCTCCTCGCGCGGTCAGCGTGCCATCGGACGGCCCTGCTTCGGAGATCGGGTTCAACGCGGTCAGTAGGTTTTGCCGGCGGGAGCCTTTGCGGGCTGGCCGGAAACTTCATCGAGCACCGCATCGAACTGCGCGGAGCAGTCGGAAAACTGCTGGTGCAACGCCCCGAACTCGCTGCCCATCGAGACAAGCTGCGCGCCCAGTTGAACGATGACGCGGGCGTCGGCGGGCGTGCCCACGGGGCGGCCCCATGCCTTGCCGTGCTTGCGCGCTGCTGCTGCGACTTTTTTTTGCACCTCCAGCATCAGCGGGTCGCTCACCCCGGGACCGCAACCGAGGCGCAGTGAAAGGTCGCCCGGTCCGATGAAGAGCATGTCCACGCCCGGCACCGCCGCGATGGCCTCGGCATTGTCGAGGGCCTCCTGTGTTTCGATTTGCACGACGAGAAACGTCTCGCGGTTTGCCTGCGCGACATAGTCCTTGGGAGCGCCGACCCAGAAACTCGCGTCCCGTCCGGCCCCGTCAAAGCCGCGGTCTCCGAGGGGCGGGAACTTCATCGCCTGCACCAGCAGGCGGGCCTGCTCCGGCGTCGAGACGTGCGGGATCATGAGGCCCGTCGCCCCGTCTTCGAGCAGGCGGTAGAGCGCGTTCTTTTCCTTCGTCGGTGGCCGCCACAGGCAGTCGATGTCCGCCGCGTGGTGCCGCCCGATCATGGCGTCGGCCTCGCGCGCCTCCCAGGCGCGATGCTCCGCATCCACCCACACGCCGTCGTAGTGAAAATGGGCCGCCATCGCCGGAGCCATGCCGAGCGGTGAGCCGATGCTGAAAATGCGGGCGACTTTGCCGGCGCGAATCTTGGCGAGTATTTTGGACCGTCTCATGGGGGATGGGTTTTGTGTTGTGTGGGTGTTTTTGGGAAAACTGGATTCCGCCCGTCAGCCGCGGCGCGACGGTTTGACCAGGAACAGCAGCAGGGCCGACACGAGCACGCCCACCGCCGAGCCCATCAGCAGATAGCTCAAATCGAAGTGCCGCACTTTCAGCCAGCCACCGAGGTAGGCGGCGACACCGCCGATCAGGCAGCTGAAGAAGTTCAGGACGCCGTAACCCGTGGCGCGATGCTGCGGCTCCGCGACCTGGCAGAGGATGGGCATCATGTTCGAGTCCGAGCATCCGCGGGCGAAACCGAACACGATGAGGCAGACCACGGCAAACCACAGCGCTTCGGTGTGCGAGGTCATGAAGACAAACGGTGATGCGAGCGTGAGCGCGATCATGGGCACCCGCACGCGGCCCTGGAGCTGGGTGCGGCTCCAGTGGTCCGCCCAGACCCCGCCCACCAGCACTCCGATGAAGGTGGCGACCTGCATGTAAGCCGTGGCCGTGAAGCCGGCCCTGGTTTGTGAAAGATGGTAGTGCTCGCGCAGGAACGTCGGCATCCAGGTGACGAACGCCCAGCCCGCAAAGCCCAGCAGCCCCCAGTGCACCGCCAGAATCCAGAACGTGCCGTTGCCAGCCAGGGCGCGGACGGCTTCCAAAGGACGCACGGAGGCGTTGCCGGCGTTGGCCTGATACGCCGGCGGCACGTCGCGCAGCAGCGCCGTGAGCGCGACGGCCAGCACGATGCCCACGCAGCCAAACGTGAAGAATCCCGACGACCAGCCATGATTGTCGGCCATCCAGCCGCCCATGCCGCCCAGCGCCACGCCCGCGTAGATGCCGCTCATGTGGATGCCCGTGGCCAGGGAACGCGTGCTGCCGCGATGATAATCGGCGATCAGCGCCAGCGCGGCGGGGATGTAGCACGCTTCACCCAGTCCCATCAGCGCGCGGGTGAGCAGCAGCTGCTGGTAGGTCTGCGCGTAAGAGGTGGCCAGCGTCACAGCCGACCACACCACGAGACTCAGCACGATGACGCGGCTGCGGCTGAAGCGGTCGGCGCACCATCCTCCCAGCGGACTCAGCAGGCCGTAAACCACGAGAAAAACAGTCGTCAACGCGCCGAAATCATCGTCGCCCATCGGGATCGCCGCCTTGATGGAGTCCCTCATCGTGGTGAGCATGACCCGGTCGAGGTAGTTCAGGCAGCCCACCCCCCAGAGCAGCCCGACCACGATCCATGCCCGGGGCAGCGGACGGATGTCGGCGGCGTCCGGGATTGGGTTGGAGGGGGCGGACACGACGGGGATTACGGACGGCCGACCTGGGTCACGGTGAGCCCGCCATCAATGACGATGATCTCGCCGGTGATGTAGCCCGCGGCGGGCGAAGACAGAAACGCCACGGCGCCGGCGCAGTCCTCGGCCTTGCCGACGCGGCCAAGCAGAATCTTCTTCTCGTAGTGCTTGAGCAGGTCGTTGGCGCGCGACTCCATCCATACCGCGGTCAGCGGCGTCTTGATCAGGCCCGGCGCGATGCCGTTGACGCGGATGCCGTGGGGGGCGAGCGAGACGGCGAGCGAGCGCGTCATCATGACGAGGCCGCCCTTGCTCGAGTCGTAGGCCACGCTGTCGGCCTCGCCTTGAAAGCCGTTGGTGGAGGACACAATCACCACGCTGCCGCCCCCGCCCTTGGCCACACGGTGCCTGGCAAAAGCCTGCACCATGAGAAACGTCGCGCGAAGGTTGAGGTTCATCGTCCTGTCCCACTGCGCCTCGCTCATCTCCAGAAACGGCGCGTCGAAGAAGCTGCCCGCGTTGCACACGAGCGTGTCCAGCCCCGGCTCGGCGGCGAGGGCCTTCTCCAGCGTCCGGGCGGGCCCGGACGGTTCGCACAAGTCACCGGCTACATAGGAGCTTTCCCCGGGCAGGCCGTCGGGGCGCGACTGGAGTCCATGACACACCACGCGCGCCCCCGCCTCGTGCAGGCCCTGTGCGATGGCCAGGCCGATGCCCTGCGATGAGCCGGTGACGAGCGCGGCGTGCCCGCTAAGAGAGAATGCTTTCATCATGAAGTTTCAGGAAGTTGCGGGTGTTGGTGCCGGCGATGCGCTGCACCACGGCGGGTGGACTGGATTTCAACGCGGCGACCTCGGCCTTGTAGGTGCTGATGAGCCGGAGGATTTTCCCGTTGAGCTCCGCCGCGTAGCTGTAGAACGGCGAATCGCTGCCCCACATGAACTTGTCCGGATATGCGGCGGCGAGATCGGCGATGACGCGCGCCGGATCGGTGTAGTCGCTGTCAAAGCGCCGTGAACGCGGCGCGATGTAGGGCAGGTCACCAACCGCTCCGACGCAGTGGATGCAATGTGCGGAGCAGTCGAACCACGCGTTGGGCAGCGCGTTCACGCGGTCGAGGCATTCCCTGTCATAGCGGCACGAGTGCGCGGCGCAGAAGCGGATGTCGGGATTGGCCTCGGCGATGTCGAGGATGTCGTGCGCCTGCGCCCAGGGGTCGTCCTTGGCGACGCTGCTGTGGATGAGGAGCGGCACGTCCCACTGGCGCGCGAGATCGAGGAAGACGCGGCCTTCATGCGCCAGCCTCCTGATGTCCGCCTGGATGATCGTGCTCTGGATCTTGATGCCGTTGAAGCGGTGCTCCGCCCTCAGTTTCACCAGCTCCGCAGCCTGTGCGTCCGTGTTTCGCATCGGGTCCACCATCACGAAGGGCAGCGTCTTGCGGCCTTCCTCGGGAAACAGGCGGTGACACTCCTCCAGCAGCCGGCGGTTTTCGAAGGCATACGGCACCGTCTCCAGGCCGTTGCCAAAGCCGATGCCGCCGCCGCGGAACTTCGTCACGTCCATCGCCGCGTAGGCGACGAAGGGAAACACGATCCAGCGCGTCACCCCCAGTGCGCCGCCCTCCTGCGTCATGGCCACGAGATGCTGGGCGTAGGGAAAGTCCCCGTGCAGGTAAAAGAGAAGGTCCGCTCCGACGTGGTTGTGGCAGTCAATGATCATGACAGGATGGGTAGGGGTGGGAACATTGATGGCAAGGATATTTTGTGAACCAGCCCTTCGGAGTTGTTTCTGCCTTCATGAATCCGGTGTTTCCACCGGCAGGGCCTCGTTCTCATACCGACTCCGTGTGAAGATTGGTGGAACTGGCACCGGTGGCTGGGTTGCTCCTTCTCCCTTCGCGGAGCGAGGGGAGAAGGTGGCCGCAGGCCGGATGAGGGGAGCGGCCACTTGTGCCGACGAAGCCAACTCCTCACCCCGGCCCTACCCATGAACCGGAGCGCCGAGCATTGCTCGGCAGGAGCCGACGAACGCCCCAAAGCCGAGCAATGCTCGGCGCTCCGCCCCGGTTCAAGGGCTGAAATCGCGGCGGTTGGCGGGCCGTTGGTTCTCTCCCCTTGCTCCGCAAAGGGAGAGGGAGGAACGCAGTTGCCTGCGCCTGGGTTCAACCAGGTTTCACCAGTAATTGGTATCATTGGTGTCAGATTGACGGCGGTGGTTTGGTTTGTGGCGGCCGGCCGGATTCTCTGCCCGCATGTATCTCACCGCGACTGATTGCGAACCACCGGCATGAGCAGGTCGGCAATGAGCTTGTGGCCCTCATCGTTGGGGTGCATGCCGTCGAGCAGGAGTTTGTCGGGGTCTTTGGCGAGGAAGGCCTCATGCACGTCCACCAGAGGAATGGACAACTCGGCGGCCAGCTTGCGCACGGCTTCGCAGTAGTTTGCGAGCACGGGCTTGTCGAAGCCGTCGGCTTCATCCGGAAGATAGGGCGGTTTGCCATACATCTCCTTCAGCCTGGCCGTCCAGCGCGTGGGGTTCGAAGTCATGAGAACGGGCCTGGCACCCTGTTTGCGCACTTCGGCGATGATCGCCCGGAGGTTGGCCTCATAGTCGGCGAGCTTGACGCGCGATCCGGTGGCGGGCGGCGTCTTCCATACATCCACCGCCGCATCGTTGATTCCAAACTGGACGACCACCACGCGTGGTTTGTGTTGCAGCACATCCCTGGCAAGCCGCGCGCGCGCGGCTGTCGTGGTGTTCCCGCCGATGCCGGCATTGTAAACAAGGAGGGTGGAGCCGATGCCCTGGAGCTTCTCGCTCACACGCGTGGCATACACTTTGTCCACGGCTCCAGGACGCTCGGCGGTCGTGGAGTCGCCGAACATGATGATGCCTCCCGGCTTCGGCACCATGGCAGCGGGCGGTTGATAAACAGGAATCTCCCCCTGACTCAAGTCGGCCACGTTGACCTTCATGCGCAGCCCGCCTTGCATCGTGGTGATCCACAGCTCGCCCGGTTTGCGCTCATACAGATACGGATACGACACGCGACCGCCGCTGCCATACGCCGCCGCGACAACGACGGGCTTTGACCACGTCGCGCACTCATCCGATGAGAAGGCGAGAGAGAGTTCCTCGCGACTCGAACCGCTGTCCGGCTTGTGTCGCGGCGGATGATTCCACAGCAGCGCGATGCGTCCGTCCGCCAGGCGGTTCATTTGAGGACAACAGGTCACCGACTTGATCGGCGACTGCTTCAAATCATCCCACTTCAACCCGCCGTCATGCGAAGTCGCTTCCCAGAGAAAACCTGACTCCGTGCGCAGCAGCAGATGGAGCGAGCCGTCCTTGTGCTCGATGACCGTGCCTTCGATCGAGCCCGCGTGGTCATGCGCGCCAACGCCATAGTCGAGCACGTTGCTGCGCCGCCATGTTTTGCCTTTGTCATCGGAAACAAACATCACCGTCGCATGCCGCCAGGCAGGGATGATCTCCTGCCCCACGAGCACGATGCGCCCCTTGCTCGTCTCGATCATCGAGTGGATGCAGCCGCACCACGGCTTGTTGAGAAAGACGGGCTCCTCCCACGTCTTCCCTTCGTCGAGGCTGCGGCAGACATAGATCGGCAGCACGAAGTCCCGCCAGTCCGCTCCCTTGGCCCCCCAGTTCCAGACTGCCGGAGATTTTCTTTCCGCGCCATTCATCCAGGCCGCGATCACCACTCCATCGCGTGTGCGGAGCAGGGCGCGTTCGTCGCTGATCTTGAACTTGTTCGGCTCGCGGAACATCGGGGTGCTCGTCCAGGTCCTGCCTTCATCGGCACTGCTCAGTGCGTTCCGTGCATCGACACAGAGCACCCCGCCGCCCGCCGTGGTGACAAACGGCCCCTGATGTGCGGAAGGCAGCGTCTGTGCCTTTGGATGCAGCGTGAGGGCGCGGTCGGCGGCATCAGCGAACAGGGTGCCGAGCAGAAGGACCGTGAGGGCGGTGAACGGGATGTTTTTCATCGTGTGTTTCATTGGCTTGAAGTTGGTTCACCACGAAGTCCACCCGCCATCCACTGCGAGGTTCTGCCCGGTGATAAAGCTGGCGGCGTCGCTCAACAGGAATGCCACCGCACCGGCGATCTCCGGCGACCGGCCCACACGGCCCAGCGGCACTTTTTGCGAGAGCCGCCCGACGAAATCAGGCTGGTCGCGCTGGATGCCGGGATTGGGGAAGGGGCCGGGCGAAACCGTGTTGCAGCGCACGCCGTCCCTGCCGTAGTGGACCGCGAGGTAGCGCGCCATCTGCTGCACGCCCGCCTTGCCGACGCCATACTCGATCGGATTTGGATTCATCGGCGATGCATACACCGCCATGTCCGGAGACACGGTGCCATACATGCTGGAGAACAGCACGATGCTGCCGCGCCCGCGCTCCTTCATGGCACCGGCAACCGCCCGCGCGAGCACGAAGGTGGCCGTGAGGTTGCCGTGGTTGACGCGGTCGAATTCCTCCGGCGTAAGTTCATCCAGACGTTTCGACGTGCTGGCATAGGTCATCACCACAACGCCCTGGGGAACCCCTCGCGCCGCCATCTGATCCTTCACAAACGCCTCCACGGCGACTGTGTCATTCGCATCCAGGGATGCGGGCGTGACCTGCGCCTGCACGCCCATCCTGCCCACCATGTCCCGGGCCCGATCATCGAGATCCACGCACAGCACGCGCGCCCGCATTTTGGCCAGCAACGAAACGACGGCAGACCCGAGATAACCCGCGCCGCCGAAGACCCAGATGTCCTGTCCGCTGAGGCAAAAAGGCGGGTCTTCCGGCTGGCTCATGGCTTGGGGTGTCATCAGGGGCGGCGCACCGCAACGGCTTCGATCTCGTAGCGCAGGGTCGGCGGCAGGCAGTTCGTGATCGTGGTTCGGGCCGGGAACGGCGCTGAAAAGTATTCGCGGTAGAGTTCGTTGAAACGCGGCACGTCCCCGGCATCCCGGACGTAGTTGCGCGTCTGCACCACCTCCGGGAGGCCGCTGCCGGCGGCTTCAAGCACCTTGCGCAGATTTTTCACGGAGCGGCGGAACTCGCCCTCAAACGTGTCGCTGACAATCTTTCCGGATTCATCCACGGACGCCTGGCCGGAGACAAAGATGAGATCGCCGACGACCACGCACGGGCTGAAGGGCAGGTGCGACGTCGGCGTGCCGGGGTTTCGCGGGTGGGAGACGTGGGGACGGGTCATGGCAGCAAATCGAGCGGGAAAATGGGGCGACGGACCTTCCGGAAAGGCAGAGGCTTGAGGTTGCTGGTGCAGGGACCGGGCGTGTCCACCCACAGCATCCGCGCCGCAATGGGGTCGTAGGCGCGGCGATGAGCCACGGCGGCCTTCACTGCAATGACGGAGAGCTGTGTCGGCTCGATGCCCTGGCTCCGCCACTGGCCGAGATCGAAGGGCGGCGTCTTGTGGCTGGTCAGCAGGATCGTCAGCCCGTGATGGCGCGCCACCGCGCACTCACCCATGTCAAAATGATCGCCGCACATCGAGGCGAGGTGGCTTTGCTTGTCCTCCAGCTTAAATTTCCCGCCACCACATCGCAGGAATTCAACTTCCAGTGTGAGCGGTCCGGCATCAAGCCGGCTGCCGCGTCCGCCGATGGGCAGGGTGACCCTGGTTCCTGGCTTGAGCTGTCCGAGTTGCCGCACGGCCAGGGGGTCGTTGATGCACACCGCGGCGTTTGGAATCTGATGCCTCAGCAGGGCGCGCATCAATCCCGTGCAGTCGCCCGGCGCGCCACCGCCGACGTTGTCGGAGGCCTCCACCAGGACGGTGAGGCCCGGCGGCAGGGGAACGAGCTTCGCCAGCACTTCATCAACCGGCGGATCGGTGACGTTGCCCTCCTCCCTCTTTTTCAAGGCGAGATCACTGAGCTGCCGCAGGGCGGCGTGCGCCCCGGCCTCGCCACCCGTGCTCGCAACCGCAAAGCTCACGCCCGTCTCCGGCATGTCGGCAAAGGAGAAGCCGGCGCAGACGCTTGCCGCCCAAAGTTCCGGCGATCCGGCCTCCATCGAGCGGGCGAGACGTTCGAGCGAAAGCATCGGTTCGCACGCCGTGGCGGTGCCCGTGGGCGGCCATATCACCGGCGGATGCTGCCAGAACGTCCTGGGCACCCGGCCCGTCGTCAGGCAGCGGTGCAGAAGTTCGGCGGCGGTCTGCGCGGCCCGGCGTGCATCGGTGTGCGGATTCTCGCGATAGGCGACGAGGCAGTTCGAGAGATCGGCCATGCCCCGGGTGAAATTGGCGTGCAGGTCGAAGACGCCGAAGACCGGCACCTCCGGGCCGATCACCTTCCTCAGCCGCGTGAGGACTTCCCCTTCCACGTCATCGAACGACTGCGAAACCATCGCACCGTGCAGCACGAGATACACCGCGTCCAACGGCAGCACGATCCGCGCAAGCATCTCGCGGCAGAAGACCTCGACGACCTCATCCTCCACCATCGCGCTCGGGCTGGCGCGGAAATCCACCGCCGGCACAACCTCCCAGCCATGGGCCCGCGCGCATTCGAGCGCGCCGCCCATCGGCGAGCTGTCACCCGCACAGCGCAGCATCGCGTCATCGCGGGCGATGGTGAAGTCGCCCAGGCCGGTCGTGCCATCGAGAAACGTGTGCGTTTCGTGGAACAAGCCGGCGAACAGGACTCGCTTTGACATGGCGGTTCAGGCGGGTTTCCACTCGCGCGCGTGCCGCTCAAAGCTGCGGGCGGCCCTCTCCAGGGCCTCGCTCACATCCGCCTCGCGGTGCGCCAGGCTGATGAACCACAGGCCGCGCTCGATGGCCCGGACGCCGTCGTCGAGAAGACAGCGGCGCAGATGCGTCCAGCGCGGGGAATCCTGGCGCTTCACGTAATCCCGGTATTCACGCACCGGCCCTTCTCCGGCACCCGGCTTCAGCATCACCGCATGAAACACGGGCCCCGGTCCCTGAGGGCGGAGCGGGATGCCATGCCGGTCCGCAAGCGTGCGCAGTCCCGTCATCAGCGTGCGCCCCAACACGGTTGCTTCCCGCGGATGCCTGTCACCGAAGGACGCCACATGATCAAGGCACCACTTGCTGGCCGCGAGGCAGAGCGGGTTGCCGTTCAACGTGCCCGCATGGATGACCGTTCCGTCGATGATCTTTTTCATCGCGTCCTGCCTGCCGGCCAGCGCCGCGAACGGCACGCCGCCGCCGATCGCCTTGCCGAGAATCGTCAGGTCCGGCACGAACCCGAGATGCTTCTGCGCGCCTCCGGGGCCGAAGCGGAAACCGGTGATCGTTTCGTCCGCAATCATGAGCATGCCCTCGCGGTCGCAGAGTTCCCGGATCGTCTCGATCATGCCGGGCACCGGTTCCATGCAGCAGGTGTTGCAGAGCACCGGTTCGAAAATGATCGCCGCGATCCGGCCTTTGAACTCGGCGACGCGGCGGCGCAGGTGTTCGGGATCGTTCCATCGCGCGACGACGAATTTCTCCAGCACCTCGGGAATGACGCCCTGGCTCGGGTGCAGGCGCGTGGGTGCCTCGTCGTCGCCCCACTTGTCCGGAGGCGGGGCAAAGCCCACCAGCCCCTCATCGGCCCAGCCGTGGTAATGACCCTCGAACTTCAGGATGAGCGGACGTCCGGTGTGGCCGCGCGCGAGCCGCAGCGCCGAGAGCACCACCTCGGTGGCGGAGTTGTTGAAACGCACGAGCTCCGCGGAGGGGATCATCGCCTGCAACCGTTCCGCCACCTCGATTTCCAGCTCCGACTGCGCCGCCCAGTGCGTTCCCAGCCTGGCCTGGGCTGCGATGGCCTCCGCCATGCCCGCAGGCGCATGACCGTAGAGCAGCGCGCCCTGGCCGATCTGGAAATCAATGTATTCGTTGCCGTCCACGTCCCACACGCGCGGGCCGCTGCCATGCTGGAAATACAGCGGCACGGGTTGTTCCATCTTGCGGATGCCGCTGTTCACGCCGGCGGCGATGCTTTTGGTGGCGCGTTCGTAAAGGCGGCGGGAGTTGGTGTAACGGTCGGTCATGAGAAGTGAAATGCGCGGTCATATTCTCTTTGCCATGTCGCCCGTTGCCAGTGTTAATTGCTGGTCACGTCACGGCACCAGATGAAGAACACGGCTCCAGCATCCCCCGCGCTGCCCAGGCGGCTCTCCCTCGTGGCCCAGACGGTGCAGAGCCTGCGCGAAGGCATACAGAGCGGTCACTGGCAGAAGTCCCTGCCCGGCGAACGCGACCTGTGCGAGCGGCTGCAAATCAGCCGCCGCACCCTGCGCGCCGCGCTGCGGGAGCTGGAACGCGAGGGCTGGCTGGCCGTCGCGCACCGGCAGCGCCGCCGCATCCAGCCGGGGCGCGCCGGGGCCGGTCCCGGCGCTCCAAAGAAGGTGATGGCGGTCCTTTGCGCCAATCCGTTCCTGTCGCTGCCTCCGCCAATGGCATTCATGATCGACACCCTGAGGGAGCGGCTTGCAAAGGCGGGCTGCTCCGTCGAGTTCCATGTGAACCGCGCCTGCTATTCCGAGAAGCCCGCGCGCGCCATCGAGAAACTGCTGCGCCACAATCCGGCGGGCGCGTGGATTGTTTTTGGATCACGCCGGCCCCTGCAACAATGGTTTATCCGCAGCCAGGTGCCATGCCTGGTGGTGGGGTCGTGCTCGCCCGACATCGCCCTGCCGTCCATCGATGCCGATTATCGCGCTGCCTGCCGCCATGCTGGCGGCTTGCTGTTGCGGAAGGGGCATCGCCACATCGCCCTCGTCCTGCCGCAAAACGCCCAGGGCGGCGACCTGGACAGCGAACAGGGGTTGCGGGAATCGCTGAAGAACACACATGAGGCGAACCTGCGCGTCCTGAGGCACGACGGCAGCGCGACGCACCTTTGCACGCTGCTGGACGCGGCCATGGGTTCACCGAGTCCGCCCACCGCCTTTCTCGTGGCGCGCGCCCGGACTGTGCTGACGGTGATGATGCACCTGATGAGGCGTGGCCATCGCATCCCGCAGGACGTGGCCGTCATTTCACGCGACGACGACCCGTTCCTGCAATCGACGAGCCCCGCCCTCACGCGCTACTCGAACAACCCGGCCCAGTTCACGCGCCGCGTCTCGATGGCAGCCAGGCAGCTCGTTGAAACCGGCATCCTTCCCGTCCAGGCCATCCGTCTGATGCCGACGTTCCTCCCCGGGGAAACAGTTTAGCCGTGAGTGAACCGCCGTTGAAGAAGCGAAGCTTGGTCCTCGTTGAATTAGCGCCTGAGTTCGTTCCCGCTGAGGTGCTGTTGGTTTATGAATCGCAGGCGAGGGGTGGGCATGGGGAAGGCTTGGTTCAATCGTTGGTGTGATGACGAAGGGACGGGTGGTTTGCTCTTGCGAATCCGTTCACCGAAAGCATTTCCAGAGTTCTTCCGCGAAGAGCAGATGTCCGCGGTCATCGGGATGGTTGATGGTGTTGTGCAGGAGCGTGAGGTAAGGCAAGCCTTCCTTCGCGAGATGTTCCCAGCGCGCCGAGGCATCGGCCAGGGCGAGGTTGCGTTTCCCGGCAAACTCACGGAGGCCCAGCACATAGGGCCGCTTCTCGGCTTCACGCATGCCCGTGAAGCCCATCATTTTCCACATGGTGAAGTGCGGGGTGATCAGCACCACCTCGGCGCCTGACGGCTCCAGGCGTTTCAATATCTCGCCATACTGCGTCTCCACCTGCGCGGGACTGAGGCCGGCGTCGTTGACGAACTCAATCGTCACCAGATCGGGCTTCGCGGCGAGCACATGCTCAAAGCGGGCCGGGTTCTCGCCGCCCTTCAGTCCACGATAGGCGAACTGTTCCGGGGAAAGCCATTGCCGGCTGTTGGAGCCGCCCGCGCTGATGTTCCGCACGTCAATCTTCGCCTGCGGAAAGCGCGTGCGCAGACCGGCGGCGAAGACATCGACATAACGCAGCTCCGGACCGGAGGCATCGCCGCCCGCCGTGACCGAGTCACCCCAGCAGACAATCGTGACCGGCTGACCCGCCCGGAGCTTCGCCAGCGTCTTCGGGATGCGACCGGCGGTGCTGGCGGTAACCGCTTGCGCGGCGGTTTCGGTGATCGGGTAGATGTGCTCGGGCTTCGTTCCCGTGTCGCGGTAGCTCACAAACACATGCGCCACTGCCGCACTGCCCGCGTCCGCTTCCGGCGGCACCGGCGCGCTGATGTGCGGCTTGCCCTGCTTCAAGGAAGCCCTGCCGTCCGCCGAGACCTGCACGGTATCCATCCGCAGCAGCGAATAGCGATAGCTTGCAAACACCGTATCCGCAGCCGTCACGCGGCTCTTCGGTCCGAGACCGACATGCCCCCACCCGGAGTCCACGAGATAGTCTTCACCTTCCTTGAGCAGTTCGCCGTCCTGGGTGCGGCGGATTTCGAGCGAGCCGGGGACAAACGAGCCGTAGGCGTTCACGCCGCGCGTCCTGCAGCCGAGCAGCTTCGTGCCTGTCGCCCAGCCGGCCGGTTTGTCCACGGAGAGCTTGAGCGGCTCATTGCTCGCGCTCAGCACGGGCGCGGCGGTGACCGGCAGCGTGGCAGCTTGAGCCACCGTCACGGATCGGCCGCCGATCTCGGACTTGCCGGGCGCAACGACGACGGTGGCTCCTTGGACGGTGATCACGATGCCACGCACCGGCGTGGACTCTGCGGCGGCGAGCACGGGAGTGAGTGAGAGAAGGGTGAGGAGGAATA
>JBAYGL010000023.1:0-21234 GCA_041666725.1 Limisphaerales bacterium | reverse complement strand
GCGCGGTATGCACGGCCAAGGAAATCGCCGCGCTCGTCTTGTCCGCCTTTTTCTTTCGCTCGCGACGCATGGCTCAAATTCGGAATGCGGAACGCGGAACACGGGAAGGAAGTGGCGACGCCCCTTGTGGAGTGCGGTGACTCGTCACCGCTTTTCGCAGGCGACTTGTCGCCGTCGGAACCGGACGCGGGTGGGTTTGTTCGGAACTGCCAGTGCTTGCGCCAGCCGGAAGACACCCTGGCACAGCGAATCCCACTGCCTCCCGACGGCGACAAGTCGCCTGCGAAAAGCGGCGAGAACTCGCCGCACTCCAAAGCGCGCCGGTCGAAACTTCACGGAACCTTCCGCGTTCCGCGTTCCGCGTTCCGCGATTCCCCTTCACGGTCCCGCCGCCTCCGTGGCCAGGCCCACCTTGTTCACGTTGGCCTGCGTGAGGATGTCCAGCACGGTGATGACCTTCTGGTATTGCACCGTGAGGTCGCCGCGCACGACGACGCTGATGTCGGGATCGGACTTGCGCAGCTCGATGAGCACGTCGCGCAGCTCCTTCACCTGCATCGGGCGCGAGTTGAGGAAGATGTTCCCCTTCTCGTCCACCGTCAGGTTGTTGATCTTGGGCGGGGGATCCTTCGGATTGTTCGCCGCCGACGGGAGGTTGATGGCGATGTCGTTCACCGCCGGAGCGGTGGTGATGATGAAGATGACCAGCAGCACGAACGCGAGATCGAGCAGCGGGGTGATGTTCAGCTCGCTCATCGTGTGATGGGCGGACTGCGAGAGCTTCTTCCGGCGGCGCGTGCGCATGGCAGGCTACTTGACCGCAAGCTCCTGCCGGCCGACTCCGAGCGAGCGGATGGCGTCGGCGACCTCGTCGGCCAGCGCGCGGTTGTCCACGTATTTGTGCTCGATGGCCGTGGAGAGCTCGGCGTTGAAGTTGTCCAGCTCCTGCGTCATGTGCCGGATGGTCGTGACCATGAAGTTGAAGGCGAACATCGCCGGGATGGCGACGAAGAGGCCGATGACCGTCGCGATGAGCGCGCCCGCCACGCCGGGGGCCATCGCCGTCAGGCTCGCCGCCTTTGCAATTGCGATGCCCGAGAAGGTCTCCATCACGCCCCACACCGTGCCGAGCAGCCCGATGAACGGCCCGCCCGCGACCGCCGTGGAGAGCACGATCATCCCCTTTTCCAGCGACAGCGCCTCCGCGCCGCCCGTGCGGTCCATCGCCACGAGCACAGACTCGAAGGACGCGCTGCTGATGCGGGTTTCGCCCTTCACCTTCACCGGGTTCTTCTCCAGGTGGAACACGATCTCCTCCGCGCCTGCGAGATACACCTCGTAGGCAGGCGCTCCCTCGAACTCCTTCTTCGCGCGGAACAGTTCGAGCGGGTCGCGCGTTTCGCGGAACGCGGCGTAGAACGCCTTGCTCTGCCTGCCGGCTTTCGAGAGCTGGCGCGACTTGTTGATGATGACCGTCCAGCTCACGAGCGAGCATATGGCCAGCAGGCCGATGGTGAGCTTGCCCTCGATGGTGGCCTTGTCGAAGGCGAACTGAAGGGCGTTGGCGAAAATGGGCGTGTAAAATTCTTCCATGTTAGCGGGCGCGCAACGCGCGGCGGTCAGGGTGCTGTTGTGACAACATGGCGACACGATAGTCACGCCATGCTACGGCCAAAGGGCGGAACGGTTACGATTCTGCAACATGGCCGGCGGAGCGCGGGCATTGCTCGCCGGGAAGCGTGTCGGTGGTGCTCATGCCGAACGATGGCCGACGTTCCTGTTCATCTCCGGGGGCTCGCGCTTCGCCCCTCCAAAGTGACCGTCCCGTTACGGCCGCGTGACATTTCACGCATTGGCGCAAGTCCCCTTTGACATTCAGCCCCGCGCTGGTGACAAGGACAGGGATGAAGAAAGAGTTGCTGTTCACCGCCGCAGCCGCCGCGACGCTGCTGGCCGCCTGCCAGAACACCACGCACCGCGTGGACCGCTTCGACAACGTGCGCATCCAGCAGATGGAGGCGAACAACGTCTCGCGCGACTGGTTCGAGAAAGTCGTCGTCTGCCTCAACGCCCGGCGCGAGGTCCGCGCCGACGGCATCGCCGACCACTTCCTCCTGCTGGAGCACACGCCCATCGCCGACTTCACGCTTGCGCCCGGCGAGTCCTTCACGCTGCTGGTGGACGGCGCGCGCCACACGTTCGCACCGACGAACTCGCCGAGCGCCGTCGTGAGCCGGCCCGGCTTCGCCACGCTCACCTTCCGCGCCGCGCCGCAGCTCTTCGTGGACATCGCCAACGCCCGCAACGTCGAGCTGCGGCTCAAGGGCACCTCCAGCGTGCTCGAAAAACGCCTCGCCCGCGCGAGCGTCAAGGAGTTCAAGGCCTACCTGCTGAAGTATTATCAGCAGCCGCCCACTCCGCCGGACGCGCCTGTGACCAAGTCTGCGAAGCGCGGCTAAAACCAACGAACCTCTCCCACACACCATGGACAACAAAATCGCCAGCTGGGGCCTCGTCGGCGTGAGCGGGCTGCTCGCCTTCGCCCTCATCATCCGCCACAGCGCCGCCACCGACGCCGCCAAGGTCGCCGCCGATCGCGAGGAAAAACTCGTCGGCGCGCTCAAGGTGCTCGAAGCGCAAAGCACCGCCATCCGCGGCGAGGCCGACCTCCTCACCGAACGCCTCAAGACCAGGACCGGCGAGGCCACGACGCACTCCAACAAGGTCGAGACGCTTACCACCGAGGTGGCGCAGACCAGGCAGAACCTCATTCAAGCCACCGCCGCCATTGAGACCGTGAAGGCCACCGTCGTCGCCGCGCAGAACGAAACGCGCGCCATCGAGAACCGCGCCGCCGCCGAGCGCGCGCAGTTCGAGAAGGCCATCGCCGACTACCAGAAGGCCGTGAAGGACCGCGACGCCGTGCTCGCCAACATCACGCAGGCCAACGAGCAGATGGCGAAGCAGGCCGAGCAGTTGAACGCCGAAATCACCAGGCAGCAAGGGGCTGTGAAGGACTTGAACGGCAAGATTGCCGAGAAGGAAAAGCAGTTGCAGACCGCCCAAGGCGAGCGCGACCTGCTGACGCGCGAGTTGAAGGACTTGATGGCAAAGCGCACCGAGCTGGAGCGCCAGCTTCACGATCTGAGTTTCCTGCGCGAGCAAATCGCACAGCTCAAGTCCGAGGAGCGCACCGCCCGCCGCTTCGCCTGGGCGCGCGAAGGCACGCTGCACGACGAGCGCAAGGGCGCGCAGCGGCTCGCCGAAGCTTCGCCGGGACGGGTGAAGTCCGCGACACCAGGCCGTTCAGGGTCGCTGAAAGTTGAGCTTCGACAGGATGGCACCATCGCAGTCACGGAGTTCTCTCCGTCACACGGCGTGGCGGCGGGAAAATAGCGGCCGTTCGGGCGCCTGAATGCCCGTGGAGCTGGGAAGGGGCCGGCAGACTCGCACCGCCCGGGCCGCAATCATTTCACCCAACCGTTTCCTTGCCGCCGCGAAAACGTCACACGCCTCCGGCACGCTCGGAAGAAACGTGCCATGAAGAAAATCCTCATCCTCACAGCGGGTTTCGGCGAGGGCCACAACGCGGCGGCCCGCAATCTCCGCGACGCACTGGAACTGGTCTCACCGGGAGTGCAGGTCGAGGTGCTCGACCTCTTCGAGAGCACTTACGGACGGCTGAACTCCTTCGTGAAGCAGGCGCACCTCGGCGTCGTGCGCTACGCCCCCACGCTCTGGCGCGGCATCTACTCGCTGCTGGACCACGTCTCCGTCGCGGACACCGGCGTCGGCGGCCTGACGCGACTGCGCTCGGCGCTCGGCGACGTGCTGCGCGTGACGCAGCCGGACTGCGTCGTCTCGACCTATCCCGCCTACGCGCCGGTCATCAAGGAGCTGTTTCGCGACCATTCGGAAAAGCCGTTCCGCCTCGTCACCATCGTGACAGACTCCATCTCGGTGAACGCGGCATGGCATCGCGCACCTAGTGATGCGTTCGTGGTCGCGAACCAGCCTACCGCCACCGTGCTGCGTGCGGCGGGCGTGGACGCGAGTCGCATCCACGCGCTGGGTTTCCCCGTCAGCCCGCAGTTCGCCACGCCCGGCCTCGTGCCGTTCCCGCTCGAAGACGACGGCCCCATCAAGCTTCTCTACGTCATCAACCACGGGAAGAAGAAGTGCGGAAAAGTCCTCGACAATTTGCTGGAAAACGAACGGGTCCACCTGACCATCACCACGGGTCGCGACGCGGAGTTGAAGGCGGAACTTCAGGAGCGCTTCCGCGACCTCGGCGGGCGAGTGCAGGTGCTCGGCTGGACCAACCAGATGCCCGCGCTGATGCTCTCGCACCACGTCCTCATCGGGAAGGCCGGCGGCGCAGTTGTGCAGGAAGCCATCGCCGCACGGTGCCCCATGGTTATCAACCAGGTCATCCCCGGCCAGGAAACCGGCAACGCCCAGCTCATCCAGCAGCTCGGCCTCGGCAGAGTCGCCGGGCGCAACCGCGAGGTGCCGGGCATCATCGAGGAGGCCTTTGCCAAGAAGGCCCGCCTGTGGCACGAATGGCGTGCGAACTTGCTCAAGGTCTCCCACCCGGACGCCGCCCTGCGCATCGCGGAACTTGTCCTCGCCCAGTGCGACGACGCGGGCGACTGGTCGAAGTTCGCACCCGCGCCTTTGCAGGCTTTGCCGGACGCAAACACTCCCGGCGTGCCCGCCATCGTGGACGGCACGACCGCCCGCCGCGCGTTGCTCTGTGACTTCCACATCCACAGCAACTACTCGGACGGCAACCTCACCGTCCCGGAGCTGGTGGACTTCTACGGCCCGCGCGGCTTCGACTGCATCTGCATCACCGACCACCTCGCCGATCCGCGCCGCGTCATCGGGAAGTTGAGCAAGCTGAGCAACCTCGTCCTCGCCGAGAGCCAGCTTGAGGAATACTTCGAAGTGCTGGACCGCGAGCGCCGCCGCGCGTGGCGCAAGTATGGGATGCTGGTGCTCGCGGGCATCGAGTTCAACAAGGACGGCCTGACGAAGAAGAGTTCCGCGCACCTGCTGGGCATTGACATGCAGATGCCCATCGCGTCCGCGCTGGACTTGCCCGAAACCATCGCGCAGCTCCACGCACAGGGCGCGCTGGCCGTGGCGTCGCACCCGCACGTCTTCAAGAGCGAGTGGGGCAAGAACACGCTCTATCTGTGGGAAAATCAGGACGAGTTCGCGCCGCTGCTGGACGCATGGGAGATCGCCAACCGCAACGACATCTTCGCGCCCGTCGGCCTGAAGCGCCTGCCCTTCATCGCGAACAGCGACTTCCACAAACCCAAGCACATCTACTCGTGGAAGACGCTCCTTCAGTGCGACAAGCAGCCCGACGCCATCAAGGACTGCATCCGCCGCAACGAGCATGTCTCCATCACGCTCTACCGCGAGGGCGGCCTGCTGCCCGTGACCACTCGCATCGGGCGCCCGTTGAAACACTTGGAGAAGCCCTCTCGGCCACTGCCCGCCGTGGCCATGCTCCAAGCGGTGAACGGGTGAGGCGCAGGGCCGGAACAAACTACCGCGCCAGCAGCGCGGCCACCTTGGGAGTGTCGCCGAGTCCGCGCGCGAAGCTCACCGCAACTGCCCGCTGGCGCGCTGGCGACCGCCCGAAAAAAGCAACGATCGTCCGGAGGGAGACGGTAACTTCTCACTTGCCCCTTGCTGCATATTCCCTTGAGGGTATATTCCGGGCAGCGATATGAAGCCGCCTCAACTGATCGAAGTTTACAGCTGCCTCTGTGACGAGACCCGGCTGCGCATCGTGCATCTGCTGGCGCAGTCGCCGCTCTGCGTGTGCCACTTGCAGGACATTCTCGGGCTGACGCAGGTCGCAGCCTCGAAGCATCTGGCGTATCTGCGCCAGCGCGGGCTGGTGGAGTCGCAGCGGCACGAGCAGTGGATGATCTACTCGCTGCCCGCTGACCGTCCCCGCGAACTGGACTGGCAGCTGCGGTGCCTTCAGGACTGCCTGCCCACGCACCCGGTGTTCCGTGATGACCTCCGCAAACTCAAAGCCCGGCAGTCAGACCGCTGCTGGGTGGCCGAAGCCGTCGGAGCCGCTTCGCCTGCAACGCAAACCGCCTCCAAATCCAAACGCACCACCAAATGACGACAAAACCCTCCGTCCTCATCCTCTGCACCGGCAACTCCTGCCGCAGCCACCTCGCGGAAGGCATCCTGCGCGCCGTCGCGGGCGACATCCTCGAAGTCCACAGCGCCGGCTCGAAGCCGGCCGGCTACGTGCATCCGCTCGGCATCCAGGTGATGAAGGAAGTCGGCATCGACATTTCGGCGCACCGCTCCAAGCACATGAACGACTTCCTCCAGCAGGACATTGAGACGGTCGTCACCGTCTGCGGCAACGCCGACCAGGCGTGCCCGATGTTCCCCGGCCAGTTGAACCGCCATCATTGGGGCTTCGACGACCCGGCGCATGCCACGGGCAGCGACGAGGAGAAACTCGCTGTGTTCCGCCGCGTGCGGGACGAGATTCGCCGTGTGTTCACCGCCTACGCCGAGGGTCGCCGGGACCAGCTCAAATCTGTGAAGTAACCTGAACCACCCACGATTATGAAAACCATCCAAGTTTATGACCCGCCGATGTGCTGCTCGACCGGCCTCTGTGGCAACGAGATCGACCCCGCGCTGGTGAGCTTTGCCGCGCTGCTCACGCAGTTGAGCCAGCAGGGCGTGAAGGTGGAGCGTTACAACCTCGGCCAGCAGCCGATGGCCTTCATTCAAAACCCGGCGGTGAAGGCGCTGCTCGACACGGAAGGCGTGGCCGCGCTGCCGTTGCTCTTCGTGGACGGCGAGATGCGGCTGAAGGGCCGCTATCCGACCGACGTGGAGCGCGAGACGCTTTCCCGCGCCGCAGCCGGCGGGAAAGTTGAGGTGTCATCATGAACCTGCCGCTCTACCGGCCCGATCCGGCAAGAACGACGCGCTACGTGTTCTTCACCGGCAAGGGCGGCGTGGGCAAGACGTCGCTCTCGTGTGCGACGGCGTTGAAGTTGACGGATGCCGGCAAACGCGTGCTGCTGGTCAGCACGGACCCGGCCTCGAACCTCGATGAGGTGCTCGAAACCACCCTCACGAACCAGCCCAAGCCGGTTCCCGGCGCACCGGGCCTGCATGCCTTGAACATCAATCCGGTCGCCGCCGCAGAGGCGTATCGCGAGCGGGTCATCGGGCCGATGCGCGGCCTGCTTCCCGAGGCGGCCTTGCGCAGCATGGAAGAGCAACTCTCCGGCTCCTGCACGGTGGAGATCGCGGCCTTCGACGAGTTCTCGGGCTTGATCGGCAACGCGGAGTCGGGGCGCGAGTTCGACCACATCATCTTCGACACCGCGCCGACCGGACACACGTTGCGATTGATGAGCCTGGCCAAGGCGTGGGACCAGTTTCTCGACAACAACACAAGCGGCACGTCCTGCCTCGGTCCGCTGGCCGGCCTGGAGAAACAGCGCGCGATTTATGAGGGCACGGTCAAAACGCTGGCCGACGCCTCGGCCACGACGCTGGTGCTGGTGAGCCGTCCGCAGTTGGCTGCGCTCAATGAGGCGGAGCGGACTTCGGGCGAGCTGCGGGCGCTGGGTGTGGAAAACCAGCAGCTCGTCATCAACGGGATGTTTGCGACGAAATGCCCGGAGGATGTCACGTCGCAGGCGATGCAGCAGCGCGGCCTGGCGGCGCTGGCGGAGACGCGGGACTTCATCAGCCGCCTGCCGAGCTTCATCGTGCCGCTGAAGCCCATCAGCGTCCGCGGCCTCGGCGGCCTGCGCGTGTTGCTGGGCGACGATGCAGCCGCCGCCTGCACGCCGAAACGCCTTAGCGACTGGACACCGCCCGCCATGGAAAGCCTTGAAGCGTTGGTGGCGGACATCGAGCGGCAAGGCAGCGGCGTCATCATGACGATGGGCAAGGGCGGCGTGGGCAAGACGACCGTGGCCGCGGCCATCGCCGTGATGCTGGCGCGGCGCGGCCATGCGGTGCATCTGAGCACGACCGATCCTGCCGCGCATGTCGCGCAGACGCTGGCGGGACAGGTCGAGAGGTTGACCTTGAGCCGGATTGATCCGGCGGCGGAGACGGCGGCCTACACGGCAGAAGTGGTGCAGACGCAAGGCACTCAGATGGACGCCGCCGGGCGTGCGCTGCTGGAGGAGGATTTGCGCTCGCCCTGCACGGAGGAGATCGCGGTGTTCCGCGCCTTCGCCCGCGAGGTGGGCAACGGTGCGGACCGTTTCGTGGTGCTGGACACCGCGCCGACCGGGCACACGCTGCTCCTGCTCGACGCCAGCGAAGCCTACAACCGAGAATTGCAACGCCAGACACGGAGCACCCAGCCTGAATCCGTGATGCGCCTGCTGGAACGGCTGCGCGACCCGGCGTTCACGCGCATCCTGCTCGTGACGTTGCCCGAGGCGACGCCGGTGCATGAGGCGGCGGCGTTGCAGGAGGACTTGCGACGCGCGCACATCGAGCCCTTCGCATGGGTCATCAACCAAAGCCTGCTCCATAGCGGTTCTTGCGATCCCCTGCTCCAATGCCGCGAGGAATCCGAACATCGTTACCTGCGCGAAGTGGCGGAGAAGCAGTCCACCCGCACGGTCTGGCTGCCGTGGCAGCCGCAGGAACCGGTCGGCCCCGAGGCGCTGGCGCGGCTGGCGGCCTCCAATCTTGAACCGGCTACCCCATGAGCACCGACACCAACACGCCCAAACAACTAGACTTCTTCGAGCGCAACCTCTCCCTCTGGGTTCTCCTCTGCATGGTAGGCGGACTCACACTCGGCAAGCTGCTTCCCGGTTTGACCACGCAGCTTGCGCACTGGGAGTTTGGCAAGGATTCGCACGTCAACATCGTCATCGCTGTGCTCATCTGGCTGATGATTTATCCGATGATGCTGAAGATCGATTTCGGTGGACTGCGGGGCGTCGCGAAGAAGCCCAGGGGATTGCTGGTGACGCTGTTCGTCAACTGGCTGGTGAAACCCTTCAGCATGGCGTTGCTCGGCTGGGTGTTCATGCAGTGGCTTTTCTCCTCCGTGCTCGGGTGGATCGATCCGGACACCGCGAAGAACTACACCGCCGGCCTCATCATCCTCGCTGCCGCGCCCTGCACCGCGATGGTCTTTGTGTGGAGCTACCTCACCGATGGTGACGGCCCTTACACCCTCGCGCAGGTGGCCATCAACGACCTCATCATGGTGTTCGCATTCGCTCCCGTTGTCGCCTTTCTCGTCGGGGTCAGCGGCGTGGCCGTGCCCGGCGGAGTGCTGGTGACCTCCGTCGTGGTCTTCATCGTCATCCCGCTGGTGGCCGGCTGGTTGAGCCGCGCCGCGCTCATCCGCAGCCGTGGCGCGGACTGGTTTGAGCACGGGTTCCTGCCCAGGTTCCGCCCCGTGACCATCGTCGCCCTGCTCGCCACACTGGTGCTCATCTTCGCGTTCCAGGCGGAAAACATCACCCATAACTGGACGGCGGTGCTGCTGCTGGCCGTGCCGATCCTCATCCAGGTGTATTTCAATTCCGGACTCACCTACGGCCTGATGCGCCTCTTCAAAGTGCCGCACAACATCGCCTCCCCTGGAGCGCTCATCGGCGCGAGCAACTTCTTTGAACTCGCCGTTGCCGTCGCCATCACGCTCTTCGGCCCCACCAGCCCCGCCGCGCTCGCCACCGTCGTCGGCGTGCTCGTGGAAGTGCCGGTGATGCTTTCCGTCTGCCGCATGTGCAACGCCTCGCGTGGCTGGTATCAGCGACCCCTGCCGCGCTCGTGAGCGAAACACCAGCCAACCCGACACACAGCATGACCTACCTCTACGAAACCATCCCCCTGCGCACGGGCGACAAGCCCCGGCACTACGAAATCCAGCAGGGCATGAACGACGCCCCGCTCAGCAGACACCCTGAAACCGGCGAACCCATCCGGCGCGTGATCCTCGGCGGCTGGGGTGTCTTCACCGGCAAATCCAAAGGCGACTCCGGCCAGGGTGGCTGCGACTGCGGCCCGGGAGGCTGCGGCTGAGTCGGCCTGCGCCTTGAACATGGTCACACGCAACGGTCGGCTTCACTCCCTCCGCAGGAGCCAGGGCGAAAACGCAAGCGGGGCACATTCAGATGTGCCCCGCAGCGTGCGACAATTCAGAGAGCGCCTGCCTTACTTCGCGGCCTTGGGACGGTTCAGCACGTCGTCGCGGGTGCTGGCGGCGATGGTCATGACCTGGGCGATCAGCTCCGGCTTGATCTTCAATTCCACCAGGGTCTTCTGGAGGTTTTCAGCGACCGCATTGAAGTGCGTCTCGTTCAAGCCGGGCAGGTTGGCGTGGGCCTTGCGCATGTCCTTGCCAGCCCAGGGAACCGGCCCGCCGAAGGCGGCGGAGAGGAATTCCTTCTGCTTCCGGCGCTGCTTGTCCATGTTGATGTCCTCGAAGAAGTGCTTGATCCGTTTGTCGGCCAGCACCTTGACGTAAAAGGCCTCGACCGCGGCATCAATGGCGGGCTTGCCGCCCAGCTTGTGATAGAGGCTGCCCTCCCGGGCCGCCTGCCATTTGGTCCGGCAGGCCTCCTCGGCAAAGCCATACGTCCGGCCCTCATAGGCCAGCGTGATCCTGGGGTTCACGGGCTTGCCGCTGACGGGGCAGACCTTGTTGACTGCGGCGGCGGGCTCGGCAGCCGCCGCCACGTTGACGAGAAGCGAGAGGGCGACGCCAAGTTTGGCAAGCGATGACAGGTTCAATTTCATTGGTTGTTTCGAGTGTGACTGTTAGCCTGCCCACATGGGCAGGTGCCCGGCTTACAATCCGAGGCGTTGAAGATGTATTCTAAATACTTCTTTTAACCGTGCAAGATTTTTCAGCGCGATGACGAGCATTGCCAATCCGAAGACGGTGGGAAAACTCTGCAACGCACAGGTTCAGCGCCGACCGACGCCCCTGCTCTGCCCCGCACACCCTCCATCCTTCCTCCCATGAAACTCAGCCTCTTCAGTGACTACTCCCTCCGTGTCCTCACGTATGCCGCGCTGAAGGGCGACGTGTTTCAGGTGGCCGATGTCACCGCCGCCTTTGGCATCTCACGCAACCACCTCGCCAAAGTGATCCACAGCCTCGCCAAGCTCGGTTACCTTGACACCCGGAGGGGACGCGGCGGCGGCATCCAGCTTGCCCGTCCGCCGGAGGAAATCCGCATCGGCAAACTGGTGCGAGAGACGGAGGACCAGCCCGTGATCGTCGAGTGTTTCGACGCCGCGACCAACACCTGCCCCATCAACGGCAGCTGCCGCCTGAAAGGTGCGCTGGCCGAGGCGATGACCGCCTTCTACGAAAGCCTCGACCGCCACACCCTTCGCGACCTCGTCACCGGACCGCATCGCACCCGCATGAGCAGGAGCCTCCTGGGACCAAAGGGACCGGCCACCGCAAGCCAGGAACCGCGTTGAGAGGCCTGAAGGCGGCTTCAATCCGGCGCTGTCACCACAGTCCTCATGCGAACCCGCACCGCCTTCACCCTGATTGAACTGCTGGTGGTCATTGCCATCATCGCAATACTGGCGGGTTTGCTCCTGCCCGCGCTGGCCAAGGCCAAGGCCAGGGCGAAGCAGGCGCAGTGCTTGAACAACGAGCGTCAGATCGGCGTGGCGCACACGCTCTACCGCGACGAATATGGCGGGCGCAACACGCCGCATCGCCTGACGCCCGACACGCCTGCGGACCCTTACGGATTGACGGCGGGCGTGCCCAGCGGCACGTCACCCGGCGTGCCCGCGCCGACCGGGCCAAACGAAATTTGGTGGGCCCCCTACGATCCGTGGCAGGTGCCGAACGGAATTCCGGGCGCGACCTTCAAGCCGGGTTTGCTCTTCCCGATGATCGGCGTGAGCAACGTCTGGAAATGCCCCGCGGAACCGGAGTGGCAGTGCAGCTACGGGATGAACTACGCCACCGGCAGTCCGATGGCCGCGAACGACGTGGAGGTGACTTCCCAGAGCGAGCGCATCGTGGTGTGGGATCACCGGCGCTCGCCCGGCTGCGGGGATTCGCGCATCACCGCGCCGCCGCGTCCGCCGTGGCTGCCGTTCTCAGACCAGAGCCATTATCCGCCGCGTCATGGGGCGGGCTTGAACGCGCTCTTCTACGACGGACACGTGGCCTTGGTGAACTCAAACCAGCTTGGTGTGCGAAATTTTCGCGAGCCGGGTTCGCTGCCCGCGCTGCCGGGCCATCCCGGAGAATAAGCTTTCGCGACCGCGCTGAAATCAGCGCACCCCGCGCTGGTAGTCGAGCACGGCGCGCTGGAGAAAATAGTCGTATCTCGCACCGGCCTCGGCGATTTCGGCGGCGGTGAGGTTGAGCTGGGCCTGGTTTAGCTCGGTGATGCTGCTGGCCCCGAGCTTGTAGCGGGCGGCGGCGAGCTCGTTCGCGGTGCGGGCGTGGGTGAGGAGTTTCGCGGTGAGGGCGAGGCGCTCGTGGGCGTGCTGGGCGCGGAGCAACGCGAGGCGCACGTCGCGGATGACGTTGTTCTCCTCGTCCTTCAAAGATTCCTCAGCGGCCTTGGCTTTCAGCTCGGCCTCCTTCTGGCGGGCGGTGTCGCGTCCGCCACTGAAGAGCGGGAGGCTCAGGACGAGGCCGGCGGAGGCGTAAGTGTCTTCCAGCCGCGTGTCGTGGACAGGCGTGACGCCGATGCCGGCCAGCGCGCTGAGAGTCGGGTAGTGCAGGGCCTTGTCGGCACGCGCCTGCTTCAGCGCACCATCGCGCTCGGCGCGGAAACGCTCCAGTTCGGGACGCAGCCGCAGCGCGTCGGCGACGAGCGGGGCGGCGTCAGCGGGCAGTTCAGCCGGCAGTTCCTCCTCCACGAGCGTGTAGCGGCGCGGCTCGCGTCCGCCAAGCAGGGTGTCGAGGGCGGTGAAACTGGCGTCGAGGTCGTTGCGGGCGCGGAGTTGCAGGAGGCGCGCCTCCTCCAGCGACACGCGGGCGAAACTCACGTCGAGGTCGGACTTCAACTGGTTTTTCGCCAGCGCGCTGACTTGGTCGAGCAAGGTTTGGCGGTTGGTGACAGTCTGGTCCACGACGCGCAGGACGGACTGCGCCTGCTGCGCGCTGAAATACGTAGCGCTCACAGCGAGGAGTAACTGCGCGCGAGCGGTGTCGGTGCTGGCCTCCTCGGCGCGGGCCTTGTCCTTCGCGCCGCCGAGCAGGTTGTCCGTGCGGCCAAAGTCCGTGATGAGCTGGCTTACCGAGATGCCGCCGGCAGCGCGCTCGAAGACGGTCGGGTTGTTCAGGCCGCCGGCGGCGGTCAGGCGCGTGTTGGCGTCCGCCGCGCCGACGGCGACGACGTTGGCACTGAAGCTGGGCAGAAGCGCCGCGCGGGTTTGCAGGACGGCCTGCTTGGCGGCGAGCGCCTTGAACTCGGCGGCGGTGATGCGCGGATGCTGTCGGAGGGCCAGGTCGCGGGCTTCCTTCAAAGTGAGCTTTTCCGAAGCTCCAAGCTCCAAGCTCCAAGCTCCAAAGAAGCACCAAGCTCCAAGCACCAAGCTCCACAGGCGGAGTGGCTGCGAGCGACGCTGCCAATCCACGCCGGCCTTGGAGCTTGGGATTTGGAGCTTCTTTGGAGCTTGGAGCTTGGGATTTGGAATTTGTTTCATCGCAATCAAGATGCAGGAGTTGCCTCGCTCGCCCGTTCCTTTCGCCCATAAACCAGCAGATATGCCGCCGGGACGATGAACACCGTGAGCACCACGGACACCGCCAGCCCGCCGATGATGGCCAGCGCCAGGGGCGCGTAGGCCTCGCTGCCGGTGCCGAGCTTGAGCGCCATGGGCAGCAGACCGATGAGCGTGGCGAGCGAGGTCATCAGCACGGGGCGCAGACGGACGCGGCAGGCGAGCGTGACGGCCTCGCGGACGGTCTTGCCGTCCTCACGCAGCCGGTGCGTGAACTCGACGATGAGGATGCTGTTCGAGACGACGATGCCGACCATCATCACGATGCCCATGAGCGACATGACGTTCAGGGTCGTGCCGGTGAAGTAGAGCAGCAGCAGCACGCCGGTCAAACCGGTGGGCACGGCCAGCAGGATGAGGATCGGGTCAATCCACGACTGGAACTGCGCCACGAGAATCAAATACACCAGCAACACGGAGAGAATCAGCCCGAGGCCGAAGCTTTTGAACGACGAGTTCATCCCCTGCACCATGCCGCGCAAGGTCACACGCAGGCCCGCCGGGATTTCGGTTTCGGCCAACACCTGCTCGACCCCCTTCACCACCTGGCCGAGGTCTTCCTTGGCGGGCGCGACATAGACGTTGATGACGCGGCGGAGCTGGTAGTGGTTCACCTCGGTCGGCGCGTAGCTGTTGTTGATGCGGCTCACAGCGTCGAGGCGCGTGGGCTTGGCCTGCATCGGCGAGCGGATGGGGATGGCCTGGAGGTCGGCGAAGTTCTTCACGTAACCCTCGTTGTATTGCACGGTGAGCAGGTAGTCGTTGCCGTTGCGCGGGTCCACGAAGTAACTCGGTGCAATCATCGCGCCCGAGGTCAGGGCGGTGATGACGTTCTGCACAACCTCCTTCGAGGTCAGCCCCAGCTCGGCGGCGCGGGCGCGGTCCACCTCCAGTTGCAACGCGGGCTGGTCAATGTCCTGCGGCACGAGCACGTCGCTGACGCCGGGCAGCTCGCGGACCTTGCGGGCAATCTCTGACGCGGTGCGGTGCGCGAGTTGGAGGTCGGAGCCGCTCACTTGAATGTCAATGGGCGCGGGCAGGCCGAGATTCAGCACGGCATCCACGAGGCCGCCGGACTGGAAGTAGGCGGTGAGCTGCGGCAGCTCGTTGCGCACCCGGCGGCGGATGCGGTCCATGTATTCGTAGCTGCCGGTCTTGTGGCCGCCGTTGAGGCTCACCTGAAGCGTCGCGGTGTGGTGGCCGGAATTGCTCGTGTAAATCGAGCTGAAGCCGGGTTGCACGCCGATGTTCGCCACGACCACGCCCAGCTCGTCCTTCGCCACTTCCTCGCGGATGATGTCCTCGACCTGCTGGACGTATTTCTCCGTGATGTCCACGCGCGTGCCGGTCGGCGTCTTGAGGTTGATGACGAACTGGCCGGGGTCCGTGCGCGGGAAGTAGGCCACGCCCATGAGCGGATACACGCCGAGGCTCACGACAAAGATGGCGAGCAGGCCCACGACCGTCGCGGCGGGCCGCAGCAACGACCAGCCCAGCACGCGCTCGTAGCCGTTGAGCATGTTGTGGAACTTCACGTTGAACCAGTGGTTGAAGCCGCCGCCTTCGCTCGGGTCGTGGTCCGGCTTGTGGCCCTTGATAAGCTTCGCGCAGAAGAGCGGAACGACGGTCAGCGCGACGACATACGAGGCGAACAGTGACAGCATCACGGACAACGCCAGCGCGGTGAACAGGAAGCGGCTCACGCCGTAGAGGAACGTGACGGGGAAGAACACCACAACCGTCGTGAGCGTCGCGGCCAGCACGGGCAGCGCCATCTCTTGCCCGCCTTTCTGGGCGGCGACGGCGGGGGTTTCGCCCAGCTCGATGTGGCGGAAGATGTTTTCGAGGACGACGACGGAGTTATCAATCAACCGCGAGAAGGCCAGCGCCAGCCCGCCGAGAATCATGGAGTTGACCGTGTTGTCGCTCATCGCCAGCGCGATGAACGTGGCGAGCGTCGAGAGCGGGATGGAGAGGAACACGGCTACCGTCGCCCTCATGCTGCCGAGGAAGATGAGAATGAGCGCGCCGGTGAGCACCAGGCCGATGGCCCCCTCGTGAATGAGGTTGGTGATGGCGTTGCGGACGAAGATGGACTGGTCAAAGACGACCTTGGCGACGAGCGACTCCGGCACGTCGAGGAGGTTTTTGAGCGAGGCCTTGATGCCGTCCACCACAGCGATGGTGTTGGCGTCGCCGCCCTGCTTGAGCACGGGGAGATAGACGGAGCGCTGGCCGTCAATGCGAACGACGTTGTTCTGGATTTGCGCGGCGTCGCGCGCCTCGCCGACATCGCCGACGAGGATGGAGGACTTGCCTTCCGTGCGGAGCGGCAGGCGGTTCACGTCCACCACGTCGCGGAGCTGGCTGTTCGCGTAGATGTTGTAGTTCAGCGGCATGATGCGCACGTCGCCGGCAGGGAGAATGAGGTTCGAGTCGTTCACCGCGCGCACCACGTCCATCACGCCCATGTGGTGCGCTTCGAGTTTGAGCGGGTCCACATAGACCATGATTTGGCGGTAGCGTCCGCCAAAGGGCTGCGGAACGGACGCGCCGGGGACGTTGGCGACCTGGTTGCGCACGGCGTATTGGCCGGTGTCGCGAAGCTGCGTCTCGGTCATGCCGTCGCCCTTGAGGGTGATGAGGCAGACGGGCAGGCTGGAGGCGTCGAACTTGAGCACGACCGGCGGGAGCGTGCCGGGCGGGAGGCGGCGAAGGTTTGCGGTGGCGAGGTTGGCAATGGTGCTGACCGCCGTGTCCGGGTCGGTGCCGGGCTGGAAATAAACCTTGATGAGGCTCACGCCGGGCAGCGACCGGGACTCGATGTGCTCGATGCCGCTCGCCAGCGTGAAGAAGCGCTCGAAACGCCCGGTGATGGAGTTCTCAATCTGCTCCGGCGGCATCCCGGAGTAGAACGTGGCGACCACCACGACCGGGATGCGGATGGCGGGGAACAAGTCCACCGGCAGCCGCAGCAGGCTGGTGACGCCCACGACGCAGGTGATGAGGCACAGCACCACCGTGAGATACGGATACCGGAGGGCGAAGCGCGTCATGCGGGCCTCCGGAGGTGGGACAGGAACGGCGAATCCCAACGGGATTCCGGCCTCCAGCCCAGGGTTGCGAGGAACGAGCTACCCTGGGAAAGCAAATCAATTGACGGACCAACCGCAACGGGGTTGTGACGGGCCAGATTGCGAACGGGCCACAACCCCGTTGGGGTTGTGACGTGTTGCGCGACATTCCCAGGGTAGGCGCTTCGCGCCAACCCTGGGCTTTGGGACGGAATCCCGTTGGGATTCTCGGTTGGAGCTTCCCACCTCATGCTGCCGAAACCTCCGCTGTCGTGGCCGCGCCATTCACCTCATCCTCGCGGCGGTGCGCGAGGAGATACGCGGCGGGCACGATGAAGACCGTTTGCACCAGCGAACACGTCAGCCCGCCGATGATGGCCAGCGCGAGCGGCGCGTAGGCTTCGCTGCCGGTGCCGAACTTGGCGGCCATCGGGAGCAGGCCCATGAGCGTGGCCAGCGACGTGATGACCACGGGACGCAACCGCACCCGACACGCAAGCACGAGCGCCTCGCGCACCGGCATCCGGTCCTCGCGCAGGCGGCGGACGAACTCAACAATGAGGATGCTGTTTGCCACCACGATGCCCACCACCATCACCACGCCCATCAGCGACATGATGTTGAGCGTCGTGCCGGTGGACGCGAGCAGCACCAGCACGCCGGACAACGCCGACGGCACCGCCAGCAGGATGATGAGCGGGTCGAGAAACGACTGGAACTGCGCGACCAGAATCAAATACACCAGCACCACCGCCAGAATCAGCCCGAGGCCGAAGCTTTTGAACGACGAGTTCATCCCATGCACCATGCCGCGCAACGTCACTGTCAAGCCGGCGGGAATCTCCGTCTCCGCGAGGATGCGGTTCACATCCTTGACCACCGCGCCGAGGTCCTCGCCAGCAGGCGCGACATAGACATTGATGACGCGGCGGAGCTGGTAGTGGTCCACCTCGGTCGGCGCGTAGGCGTTGTGGAACTCGCTCATCGCATCCAGCCGCGCGGTGCGCAGCCCCTTCGGCGAGCGCATCGGAATGGACCCCAAGTCCGCCATGTTTTTCACGTAGCCCTCCTGGTATTGCACGGTGAGGAGGTAGTCGTTGCCGTTGCGCGGGTCCACGAAGTAACTCGGCGCAATCATCGCCCCGGACGTGAGCGCGGTGATGACGTTCTGCACGACTTCCTTCGAGGTCAGCCCCAGCTCGGCGGCGCGCGCGCGGATGACTTCGAGCTTGAGCGCCGGGTGGTCAATGTCCTGCGGCACCAGCACGTCGCTCACGCCTTGCAGCGCGCGGACCTTGCGGGCGATTTCCAGCGCGGTGCGATGCGCGACTTCGAGGTTCGAGCCGCTGATTTGGATGTCAATGGGCGCGGGCAGGCCGAGGTTCAGCACGGCGTCCACGAGGCCGCCGGATTGCAGATACACACTCAACTGCGGCAGCTCCTGCGTGATGCGCCGGCGCACGCGGTCCATGTAGGCGTAGCTGCCGGTCTTGTGCCCCTCGTTCAAGCTGACCTGCACGGATGCGGTGTGGTGGCCGGAGTTGCTGGTGTAAATCGAGCTGAACCCCGGCTGCACGCCGATGTTCGACACGATGACGCCGAGGTCCTCCTTCGCGACCTCCTGCCGGATGATGTCCTCGACCTGCGCAATCAGCTTCTCGGTGATTTCCACCCGCGTCCCGGTCGGGGATTTCACGTTGATGAGAAACTGGCTCGGGTCGGTGCGCGGGAAATAGGACACGCCGACCATCGGGTAAATCGCCAGGCTCGCGGCGAACAGCAGCAGGCTCGCGATGACCGTGGTGCGCGGCAGCCGGAGCGCGACGTTGAGCAGGCGCTCGTAGGCATTGAGCAGGCCGGTGAAGCCGCGCTTGAAGTTGTCATTGAAGCGCTGGCCCCAGCCGCGCGAGGCGAGCGCGGCGTCGCGGATGGCCGGGCGCTGGAGCATCTTCGCGCAGAAGAGCGGCACGACCGTGAGCGCGACGACGTAGGAGGCGAAGAGCGAGAACACCACGGCCAGCGCCAGCGCGGTGAACAGGAACTGGCTCACGCCGTAGAGGAAGATGACCGGGAAGAACACCACGGCGGTCGCGAGCGAGGACGCGAGCACGGGCATGGCAACCTGCTCTCCGCCCTTCTCGGCGGCGACCTCGGGCGACTCGCCCAGTTCCAGCAGCCGGAAGATGTTCTCGATGACGACGACCGAGTTGTTGATGAGGCGCGAGAAGGCCAGCGCGAAGCCGCCGAGGACCATCGAGTTCACCGAGTTGTCGCCCAGACTGAGCGCGAGGAAGGCGGCCAGGACGGAGATGGGAATCGAGAGGAACACCGCGAGGGTGCCGCGCACGCTGCCGAAGAACATGAGAATCATCAGGCCGGTCAGCAGCAGGCCGATGACGCCGATGAGCGTGAGGTTCTTGATGGCGCTCTTCACGAAGAGCGACTGGTCGAAGACGACCTTGCTGACGAGCTGCTGCGGCACGTCGAGCAGGCCCGCGACCGCCTCCTTCACGCCATTGACGACCGCGATGGTGCTGCCGCCCTGCTTGAGCACGGGCAGATACACGGAGCGCTGGCCGTCCACGCGCACGATGTTGTTCTGGATTTGCGACGCGTCCTTCGCCTCCCCCACGTCGGCGACGAGCACGGAGGACTTGCCGACGGTCTTGAGCGGAAGGCGGCTTACGTCGGCCACGTCGCGGAGCTGGCTGTTCGCGTAGATGTTGTAGTTCAGCGGGCCGATGCGCACGTCGCCGGCGGGGAGAATGAGGTTCGAGTCATTGACTGCGCGCACGACATCCATGACGGAGAGCTGATGCGATTCCAGTTTGAGCGGGTCCACATAGACCATGATTTGGCGGTAGCGCCCACCGAAGGGCTGCGGGACGGATGCACCGGGGACGTTGGCGACCTGGTTGCGCACGGCGTATTGGCCGGTGTCGCGCAGTTCGGTCTCCGTGAGACCCTCGCCCTTCAACGTGATGAGGCATACGGGGAGGCTGGAGGCGTCGAACTTGAGCACGACCGGCGGGAGCGTGCCGGGCGGGAGACGGCGCAAGTTCGCCGTTGCCAAGTTTGCAATGGTGCTGACGGCGGTGTCGGGATTCGTGCCGGGCTGGAAGTAGATTTTGATGAGGCTCACGCCCGGCAGCGAGCGGCTTTCGATGTGGTCAATCCCCGAAGCCAGCGTGAAGAAGCGCTCGAAGCGGCCGGTGATGGAGTTCTCAATCTGTTCCGGCGGCATCCCGGAATAGAACGTGGCAACGACCACGACCGGGATGCGGATGGCGGGGAACAAGTCCACCGGCAGGCGCAGCAAACTCGTCACGCCCACCACGCATACGATGAGGCTGATGACGATGGTCAGGTATGGGAACCGCAGGGCAAAGCGCGTCATGGCTCGTGGAAGATTCCTTTCACGGCATCGCGCAGCTTCTCGACGCTGGTCTCACCGGAACGACAGAGTTCAATCACCTTGCGCTCGCGTTCGAGCAGGCGCTCGGCGGCGGCGGGGATTTCAGCGGCGATTTCTGGCGGCACGGAGAGCACCCCGTGCTGGTCCGCGTGGAGCAGGTCGCCGGGACTCACCTTCAACCCGCCGACTTCGACCGGCTTGCCGTAGTCCACGATGTGAACGTAGGCGTGCGACACCGCGACGCTGCCGGCGAAGAGCCGGAAACCCGCCGCCTCGATGCCGGGCAGGTCATGCACAGAGCCGTTCGTCACCGCGCCCACGCAGCCGAGCGCCTGAAGCACGCGGGCATGAATCTCGCCGATGAACGAGCCAAAGCCGGGCCGCTCGCTCACGTCCTGAATCACCACCACGCGTGGCGCGGGCACGGCGAGCAGCTTGTTCCACCAGTCGGTGCGCTCGATGGCGACGCGACCCTCGACCGGCGGGCCGGCGTAGCGGATGCGCACCGTCGCCGCATAACCGACGAGCGGCGGCATCTTCGGGAAGACGCAGCGCACGGACGAGTCGGCGAAGCCCACGTCGCGCAGCCGGACGTTGAAGGTCTCGATGGCGTTGGCCACCGTGCAGGTGTCGAGCCGGCGCAGGGCGTCGAGTTGGGCGGGCGAAAGGGTGTTGCTCATGGTGCCTCCTCCAGTTTCACCAGCTTCGGCTCGACCTTCTGGCCGGGCTTCACCTGGCTGCGGCTGCCGACCAGCACGGAGTCGCCTTCCGCGAGGCCGGCGAGCACCTCGGCCTTGTCCGGCGCTTCGAGACCCAGCTTCACCTCGCGTTCTTCCAGCGTGTTGTCGGGCTTGATGAGGAAGACCGTGACCTTCTTGCCCCGCGCCAGTGCGGTGAGCGGCACGGCGAGCGCGTTCTGCTTGCGGTCGAGTTTCATCGCCACCGCCGCATACATGCCGGGATAGAGCGAGCCGT
>JBAYGL010000022.1:0-21700 GCA_041666725.1 Limisphaerales bacterium | reverse complement strand
CGGCGGCGAAGCGTTGGCTGTCAAGGCCGACGTCGGGGACCTCTCGCATCATGGCCGGCCCCTCGCGGCGGCGCGCCGTCCATGATGCGAGAGGTCCCCGACGTCGGCCTGGACAGCCAACGCTTCGCCGCCGCCAGCATGAATCTCGCTGACGACTTCCTCAGCCGCCGCGGCGTTGGAGACATAGTTGACGACTACCGCAGCGCCCTCTTGCGCGAGACCCACCGCAAGCGCCCGGCCAATCCCGCGCGATGCTCCAGTGACGATGGCCACACGGCCTTTGAGCTGATTTGTTTTCATCGGATGCCTCACATTCCTCCGACGATCGGATACCAGTCCGGCCGGCGCGGGTCCTGATGGAAGCGGGCGTAATAGTCGCCCTTTTCGGCGTAGTAGCGTTCGTATTTGGCCATCTTCTCCTCATCGAGCGTGACGCCGAGGCCGGGGCCGGTCGGCACGCGCAGGCAGCCGCCCTCGTAACGCATCTTGCCGCCGACGATGATGTCGTCGGTCAGATAGTTGTAGATCGCGTCGCCGGCGAAGCGCATTTCAGGAATCGTGCAGGCGGTGTGGAGCATCGCTGACATCTCGACGCCGAACTCCGCGCCGCTGTGCATGCCGACGCCGAAGTTGAAGGTCCGCAGCACGGCGCAGAGGTCTTTCACGCCGCGCGGGCCTTCCCAGTAGTGCAGGTCGGTCAGCACCACGTCCATCGCGCCGAGCCGGATGGCGGGGCCGAGGTCGTCGAACTTCGCCGGATACATGTTCGTCGCGATCGGGATGCGCACCTGACGCCGCACCGCCGCGAGTCCCTCGATGCCCCACGCGGGGTCTTCGAAGTATTCGAGGCCGAGCGGTTCGAGCCGGCGTCCGATGTGCACGGCAGTCGCCACGCTCCAGACACCATTGGCATCAATGCGCAGGCCGAAGTCCGGTCCCATGCGCTGTCGGCACATTTCCATCACGCGCACCTCGATGTCGGGGTCCACCACTCCGCCTTTCATCTTCACCGTCTTCACGCCCAGCTCGGCGTGGAGCTGTTCGCATTGCTCGACGAGATCCTCTGCGCAGGTATCGTCGCCGCCGCCGGGCCGGTCGTAGCGCCAACTGATCTCGCCCATCAATGCCACGCGGTCGCGCACCGCGCCGCCGAGCAGGTCACACATCGGCCGGCCGAGCGCCTTGCCCTGGATGTCGAGGCAGGCGATCTCGATCGCACCGTAGAGTCGCGCGTTGGAGAGGTAGTAGATGCTGCGCAGCACCTTGAGCTTGATGACTTCGAGATGAAACGGGTCGAGGCCGACGATGCGCGGCTTGAGTTTCAGCAGAGCACCGCGCTGGTCGCCGCCGCCGACTTCCCCGAGGCCGACGATGCCTTCATCGGTGACCAGTTCGAGGACGTTGCGGATGAAGTAGCCGGGATGAACGCCGGTGTTATGGCGCAACTGGCAGGTGGTCGGAATCGCCACCGTGCGGACTTTGAGATCGACGATTTTCATCGGGAGTCTTGAATGAATTCGCTGATCAAGTCCCTCCCACGACCGGATACCAGTCCGGCCGTCGCGGATCCTGGTGGAAGCGGGCGTAGTAATCGCCCTTCTCCTCAAAATACCTTTCGTAGCGGCGCATCTTCTCCTCGTCGAGTTTCACGCCGAGGCCCGGGCCGGTTGGCACCGAGATCGCACCGTTGACGTATTTCATCAGGCCGCCCTCGATGATGTCGTCGGTGAGGAAGTGGTAGTGCGCGTCGCCGGCGAAATGCATCTCCGGGATCGTCGCAGCCGTGTGCAGCATGGCGGCCAGCTCGATGCCGAACTCCGCGCCGCTGTGCATCGCCACGCCGAGGTTGAACGTGCGGCAGACGGCCGTGAGGTCTTTCACGCCCCGCGGACCCTCCCAGTAGTGCAAATCCGTCAGCACAATGTCCACCGCGCCCAGCCGGATCGCGGGACCGAGGTCGTCGAACTTGTTCGGATACATGTTCGTGGCGATTGGAATGCGCACGGCCTTGCGCACGGCCGCATTGCCCTCCAGACCCCAGGCCGGGTCTTCGAAATACTCCATGTTTGTCGCTTCCAGCCGCCGGCCGATGCGCGTCGCCGTCGCCACCGACCATGTGCCGTTGGGATCAATCCGCAGCCCGAACGACGGCCCGAGCCGTTCGCGGCAAAGCTCGACGACGCGCGCTTCCTCATCCGGCGGCATCACGCCCGCCTTGAGCTTCATCGCGTTGACACCAAGCGTCTCGTGCAACTCTTCGCAGAGATCGGCCATGTCCTCGGCGCACTTGTCGTCGCCGCCCTGCGGACGGTCGTAGCGCCAGAACAGGTAGCCAATCATCGGCACCGCGTCGCGCACGCGTCCGCCGATGAGGTCGGACATGGGCCGGTTCAACGCCTTGCCCTGGATGTCGAGACAGGCCATCTCGATGGCGGCGTAGAGCCGCGAATTCGAGAGATAGTAAATGCTTCGCAGAACCTTGAGCTTGATGAGTTCGAGCTGAAAGGGATCAAGCCCGACGATGCGCGGCCTGAGCTTCAACAGTGCCCCGCGCTGATCGCCGCCGCCGACCTCGCCGAGGCCGACGATGCCCTCGTCGGTGATCAGTTCCAGAATCGTGCGCAGGAAATAGCCGGGATGGACGCCTGTGTTGTGGCGCAACTGGGCGTTGAGCGGGATGGCGACCGTGCGCGCTTTGAGATCAATGATCTTCATGGTTTCCCCTGCTTGATTTGCTGGTTCAGCTTGGCGGCTTTGCGGACCAGGAGCTTGCCCCAATCCTCAAGCTGCTTTCTCGAATGGCCGTGTGTCAGCCCGGTCGCCGTCAGCGAGCCTTGGACCTGCCCCCCGGCATCATACAAAGGGGCGGAGATGCCAAAGATGTCAGGACGATACTTGCCGAGGTCGGAGACCACTCGGTGAGCGCGTGCCTCTTCCACCCGCCGCCGGACGTCGGCGGGCTTCTGCCATCGCCAGCAGGTCGCCGGGGCTTCGCGGATGACCCGGTCCACTTCCTCGTCCGGCAACGCCGCGAGCAGCACCGCCCCCGACGCGCCGAGTGTGAGATGAAACCGCGCGCCGGGCCGCACCGACAGCGACATGGGATGCGGTGAATCCACACGCAACAGCGTGATGGCCTCGTCCCCTTCGCGGGCCGACACCTTGCTCGTCACTCCGGTGGCGGCGGTCAACTCCTGCAGGACGCTGGAAACCTCGCGGCCCAGCAAGGCGTGCTTGTCCAGCCGATGGAGCAGGGGGAAAAGCCCCAGGCCCAGCTCGCACCGGCCATTCTCATGCACCCGCACCCAGCCGGCGTGGGTGAAGGTCTGGATGATCCGGTAGCAGGTCGCCGGCGCGATCTTCAACGCGCGGGCCAGCGCCTGCGTCATCGGCTCGCACTCCCCGTCCGCGATGGCCGTGAGCACGCGGAGGGCTTTCTTCAAAACGGGAATCTGATGGGCGGATGACATTTCAATACAGAAGTTTCATGCTCAATACAGAAAGTCACGAATCGCGTCAACACCGGAGCGCGGGTCTGTGACCCGCAGCATTTCCGCAATGTCAACAAACCGGATATGCCGGGTCGGGAGACGACCGGGACAGGGTTACTTCGCAGGCGCGGTGAGTTCGCGCCACGTTGTCATGGAGCGGGCCAGGTGCTCGCGCACGTCGCCGACGATGCCGAAGCATTGGAGGCCGACGGGGCCTTGATAGCCGAACTCCTTGAGCGTCTTGAGCAGGGCGCCCACGTCAAACGAGCCCTGGTCCAGAGGCTGGATGTAGTGCTTCCAGCCGGGGAGTTCATCGCGTTCGTCGGCCCCGTTGATCGAGACGGCCCAGAGGCGGGGCATGGCCTGCTTGAGCACGGGTTTGTAATCACGGCTCTGGCTCACGCGAAGCCAGTGGCAGAGGTTGAACATCACGCCGACGTTCGGACGGTCCACCAGGTCGGCCACGCGAACCGAATCCTCAACGCGCTCGATCCAGTCCTTCTGATGCGGGTAGAGCAACAGCTGCGCGCCGGAGTCCCTGGCCAGATCGGACATTTCCCGGAGAATCTCGACGGCTCGCGGGTCACCGGCGGGATCGGAGGCCTTCATGCCGTTGAAGATCAGGCAAAACTGCACCTGCCGGCCCTTGATGAGGGCGAGGACTTCCTTGAAACGCTCCGCATCGTAGGGCTTCTTCCCGGGCGCGATGCTCACGGGCATCGTGATCTGAAAGAGCCGCAGGCCGGCGGCATCCAGGGTTGCAAGCCGTTCTTCGACCTTGTCCAGCCAGATGTGGCCGACGCCGGGATAGCCAAGCTCCTTGAGCATCTGCGCCTGCTGCTCGAAGGTGCGCTTTTGCGTGTCGTGCCAGTCTATGCAGAACGGGAAGAAGGCGTTGCCGGGCGCGCCGGGCCGGGGGCTCGTGGTCTGGGCCGGTTGCGCCGCGATCTGCGAGGCGAGCACGAGGACAATGATTGGGAATATTCTCATGGGGTGCTTTGCTGTTCATGGCCCTTGAGGACCTTCAGGAAAACGTCCTTGAACATCACGGTCATGGGCGGGCCCTTGTGAATTTGCAGGGCGATCACGCCCGGCGCAGCGCCGTTGCGCGTCGTCTCCCGGTCGGTCACCTCCCACATCAGGTGGCCGTTGACGCGGGCGGAGACGGTCTGGCCGCGCGCGATGATGTGATAGTCGTTCCAGTCGTCGATTTTGATCCGCCGCCACAGTTCGCCGGCATCAGCGAAGCGTTTCACCGTGCGCTTGCCCTCTTCGTCGATGACGACCCGCTCGCCCCTGTCGGCCAGCATGCCGCGCCTGGGGGTTTCATCGTAGAAGATGGCGCAGTGCTTTTCGTAGCGGGCGATGTCCGCCTGGTAACCGGTGACAAAACCATCCGGGCGGACCTGGCTGCGGATTTGAACGCCTGAATTGGCCCCGGCGTCGCCCGTGATTCGAAACTTGAGCTTCAACTCAAAGTCAGCCGGCTGGGCATCCTGCCAGACCAGATAGCTGTGATCGGCCACAGGCCCGTCTGAACTGGCGGTGATCGCGCCGTCCTTCACGGACCAGTGGCGCATCTCGGCGGCGTTCCAGCCCCTGAGCGTCCTGCCGTCGAACATCGAAACAAAACCCGGCTCGGCACCCGCCGCCGTGATCCAGCCACAGGCAAGGAATGCCGCGGTCGTCCACCGGCTCCAGGAGTGCGATGAGGGGTTCATTTGCGGAATGCGGCGTGGTCGCGCCGGCCGCCGGATTCCAGCAACGCCAGCAGGTCGAGGATTTCCTCGCGCGACAGGATGTTGGCCAGACCCTCCGGCATGGGCGAAACCGTGGACAGTTTGCGGCGCACGATGTCCTTCTTGAGCACCACGGCGTGTTCCTGTGTCAGCGGGTTGGTGACGAGCACGACCTTGCCATCGTCCTCGTCGATCAGCATGCCCACCGCGTCGTCGCCGTCCTTCTTGGTGATGGCGGTGTTTTCATACTGGAAGCCGATGACCTTCGACGGATCAAGGATGGACTCAAGCAATTCGCGCCGGCCAAAGCGCCCCGCCACGCCGGTCAGGTCGGGGCCCACGCTGCCGCCCTCGTTTCCGAAGTGGTGGCACGCGAGACACTGCGCATCGATCAACGCCTGCCGTCCGCGCGCGAACGAGCGTCCGGCTCCAATCTGCCCCAGGTCGGGGAGGACATCCTGCATCTTCCACTCCCGGACGAATTTCCGGTTCGGTGTGGGCTTCGGGATGACCGGGGCTGGAATTTCGCCAATCGCTCCGGCCAGTTCGGCCCGCTGCTCCGGCGAGAGCGCCGCGGCCGCGTCCCGGCGCGCGTTGGCGAGGAATTTGGCAAAGCTGTTGCCGCCCTTGAACTCGGTCAGCGCCCTGGTGAACCAGTTGAAGTATGTCCGCCGCTCGCCCGGCGTCCAGCCGCGGTGAAGCGAGCGCAGATGAAACGCGTAGTGCATCTGCTCCTCCTGTGTGTGCGCGGCGGCCATCAGCGCGAGCGTCTTCTTCACCACGCTTGGGGCCTCGAGATAGATGAGCAGCTGGCACAGCTCGCGGTTGAGCGGCTCCGTCTTCGCCGGGTAATGCCGGTCCAGCTCGGACAGAACCGTCCCGGTCGTCATGGCGTCGGGTTTGCCCTGCCGCGCAAAACTCACCTCCAGCACGCGCAGCTTGTCGAGCTGCTGCGCCCCGGTCAGCCGGGCGAGCGGGAATTTTTCCAGTGCTTGAACCAATGCTCCCTGCATTTCCCCGCCGCTGCAACGGGCCAGTGCGAGCAGGGCAGTCAGGCCGCCGTCCACGCTCTTCTCCTCCAGCGCACGCTGCTGCCATTGCGCCACCGGTTGCCATTCGACGGCGATGCGTGCGGCGTATCGGATCCAGCGGTCTTTGCTGTTCAAGTGCGGCCAGGCAAAGGAGACGGCCTTCGCGTCCTGCCTGCCGTGGAACTTTTCCAGCGCATGCCGCAGCTGCCGCGCCTTCGCCGCGGTGGCTTCGGCCTGCAACTCCGCAGCGCTCTTTGACGGCTCGGTGACCGCCGGTCCCGTGTAGGTCACGCGATACAGCCCGGACTGCGTGTTCCAGCCGCCCGTGATGAAATACATCGCGCCATCCGGGCCGATCTCGACATCGGTGACGTTGAGCGGACGGCCTTCGAGGAAGGTTTCAAACGTGCCCGTGTAGCTGGCGCCCTCGGGCTTGAGATGCACGGCGAAGACTTTTCCGTAGGCCCAGTCGAGGATGAAAAAGGCGCGCTGGTAACGCGGCGGAAATTTGGCGCCGGTGCCGAACGCGACTCCCGTGGGCGAGCCTTTGCCGATGTCCACCGTGGTGGGCAGGCTGTCGGGATACCACACGGGCCACTTGCCGCTGCCGGAGCGCCAGCCGTATTCGCCGCCGCTCACGCAATGGTTCACGCGCGTGGGCCGATACCACGGCGCACCCATGTCCCATTCCATGTCGGCATCGTAGGTGAACATCTCGCCATCGGGGTTGAACGCGATGTCATAGGGGTTGCGGAAGCCCGCGAGCCTCAGCTCACAGTTCTTCCCGTCGGGATCGAGCCGGGCGACGTAGCCGCCGGGCGACAGCACCCCCAGGGCGTGTCCGTTGGGATCCCACTGGCGCGGCAGGAGCTGGTCTTCCTTGTAGTTGCGATGAGGCGAGGCGGGGGAGAGGTTGGCGGGCAGTCCTGAGAAGTTTCCGTTCATCAGGTAAATCTTGTCGTCCGGTCCGAGCACGACGGCATGAGGGCCGTGATCGCTGCGGGTGAAAGTGCGGAGCAGCTCGACCTTCTCGAACTGTCCGTCGCCATCCAGGTCCCTCAGCCTGTAAAAACCGTGCCCGTCGGGGCCGGCCGCATTGTTCACGTAGAGGCTGTCGTGGGCGCAGAGCAGGCCCTGCGCGCCGTTGATGGGGGCCGTGAGCTTCTCAACCTTTCCGACCGGCCCGCCGGGCGCGATCGTCAGGCGCAGCAGCCCGCCCGGATCCGGGGCGATGATGAGCCGGCCCTGTGGATCGAACGTCATGGAGACCCATGTGCCTTCATCAATCCGCGCCGAACGCAGGAGTTCGACCTTGAAGTCCGGCAGCGTCTGCAAACTCTCCGCCGCCGTGGCCTGGCGCGACGCAAGCACGTCGCCCCACGGCGCGACGCCGAGTTTGCCGAGGCTGGCCGGCCGGCCCCATTGCGCCGCGCTGACCTTGGCCGCCTGCCAGCCTGGCATCTCGCGAGGTGCCGCCAGCCAGCTCGCGTCCGTGACGATGAAATTGACGCGCCGCTGGCTGATGTTTTCCGGCGCGTTAGCCGCCGCCGCGACCGTGCCGAGCGTGATCTCAAGCCGGGCGACGAACCCGGCGTGCTGTTTTCCGCCGACGCACTTCACGGCGATGACATTCTCGCCGGGCTGCGTGGCGCTGGTGACATCGGCCTGCACCGGGTTCTGCCAGCCCTTGCTCTCGGCCACTTCCCGGCCATTGACAAAAATGGTCGCCACTTCGTCCGCCGTGGCGTGCAGGACGACCTTCGTGGCATTCGCCCCCAGTTGGAATGGTTTCCGAAAATAGTTGGTTGCGCCGGCGGTGGCGGTTTTGGCATCGACCCAAATCCATTCTGGAATCTGCGCCTGCAGCGGGGCTGCGGCGGTCAGGGCGGTGAGAATGAAGGCGAAGCCCAGGCGGCGGCCGCGATCTCCAAAGCGCAAAGTCAGAGAAGCAAAACGGAGGAATGAAATGCTCATGCTGGTAGGATATGAGCGGGCGCACGGAGGGCATTGACCCAAGTCAACGGCATGTGGGTCGCCGGCGGGCTTTTCACGGTCAGTCTTGAGCCGGCGCTGCGAATCGAGTGGTTGTTCGGTTCATGCTGAACACCCCCGCAGGCCTCCACGTCTGCTGTTGAGCCCTATGCTGAGACTTTTCGGCCAGAATTCCGGTCCGCTGTGCTGCGGCGCTTCGCGCCGCAGCTTCCTGAAGATCGGCGGGCTGGGTCTGGGCGGGCTGGCGCTGCCGCAGTTGCTGGAGGCCGAGGCGCGCGCCGGCATCCGCCGGTCGCACAAGGCGGTCATCATGGTTTACCTGCCGGGCGGGCCGCCGCACCAGGACATGTATGACCTCAAGAACGACGCCCCGAGCGAGGTGCGCGGACCGTTCCGCGAGATCGCGACGAACGTCCCCGGCATCCGCATCTGCGAGCATCTGCCGCGGATGGCGGCGATGATGGACAAGCTCGTGCCCATTCGTTCCATCGTCGGCTCCGAAGGCGGGCATGACAACTTCCAGTGCTTCACAGGACGGCCTACACGCAACCAGCCGCCCGGCGGCTGGCCGATGTTCGGTTCAGTGCTTTCCAAGCTGCAAGGGCCCGCCGATCCTGCGATTCCACCGTTCGTCGGGCTGGAGAACCGCACCAAGCACCGGCCCTACAACCTGGCGACGCCAGGCTTTCTCGGCGTGTCGCACCGCTCCTTTCAGACGGAGGGCGACGGCAGGGCTGACCTGGTTTTGAACGACCTTTCCGTCGAACGGCTCGCCGACCGGAAGAGCCTGCTGGCCGGCTTCGACCACTTCCGTCGCGACGTGGACGGCAGCGGCTTGATGGACGGCCTTGATTCCTTCACGCAGCAGGCCTTCGGCGTGCTCACGTCCAGCAAGCTGGCCGCCGCGCTCGACTACACCAAGGAAGACCCGCGCACCATTGCGCGCTACGGCAAGGGTGACCCCGCCCTCCGCGGCGACGCTTCACCGCGCATGAACGAGCACTTGCTCATCGCTCGCCGGCTCGTCGAGGCCGGGGCACGGGCGGTCACGGTGTCGTTCGGCTTCTGGGATTACCACGGGCAGAACCACAAGATCGCGAAGGAAGATTTCCCGATGCTCGATCAGGCCGTGACCGCACTGGTGCAGGACCTGCACGATCGCGGCCTCGACAAGGACGTGAGCGTCGTGGTCTGGGGCGAGTTTGGTCGCACACCGACCATCAACAAGGACGCTGGCCGCGACCATTGGCCGCGCGTTTCCTGCGGACTGCTGGCAGGCGGCGGCATGAAGACCGGGCAGGTCATTGGTGCGACGGACCGCCTTGGTGGCGAGTGCACCGAGCGTCCTGTGCGTTTCGGAGACGTCTTCGCAACGCTCTACCAGAATCTCGGTCTCAATCTCGACGCGACCATCACCGACCTCACGGGGCGGCCGCAGTATCTCGTGGAGCCGGGGTGTGAGCCGATGAGGGAACTGGTGGGATGATTCTTCGGTTCACGCTGAACACCTCTGGAAGTCTCCGCGTCAGTTGTTCAGCCCTATGCTGAAAATCTTCGGCCAGACCTCCGGCCCGCTGTGCGACGGCGTTTCGCGCCGCGACTTCCTGCGCGTTGGCGCCCTGGGCATGGGCGGGCTGGCGTTGCCACAGTTGCTTGAAGCCGAGGCGCTCGCGGGCCTCGGCAAGTCGCACAAGGCGGTCATCATGATTTACCTGGTCGGCGCGCCGCCGCATCAGGACATGTATGACCTGAAGATGGACGCGCCCGCCGAGATTCGCGGCCCGTTCCGGCCCATCAAGACCAACGTCCCGGGCATCGAGATTTGCGAGCACCTCCCGCGGCTGGCCCGCATCATGGACAAGCTGGTGCCGCTGCGTTCCGTCCATGGTTCGCCCGACGGCGACCATGATTCCTTCATCTGCTACACGGGCCGGCACAAGCGCATCCAGCCGCCCGGCGGGTGGCCGGCCATCGGTTCGGTGATATCGAAGCTGCAAGGCTCGGTGGACAAGTCCGTCCCGCCGTTTGTCGGCCTCGCGCCGAAGGCCGGGCATCCGCCCTACGGCTCGCCCGGATTGCCGGGCTGTCTCGGGACACCCCAGGCGGCGTTCCGCCCGGTGGGCGACGGCCTGAGCGACCTCACGCTCAACGAGATCTCCCAGGCCCGCCTGGACGAACGCAAGTCGCTGCTCACGTCCTTCGACCACTTTCGCCGCGATGTGGACAACAGCGGCGTGATCGAAGGTCTCGACGCGTTTCAGCAGCGTGCGCTGGGCATGCTCACCTCCAGCCGGCTCGCCGAGGCGCTCGATCTCTCGCGGGAGGACGCGAAGGTCCGCGCGCGCTACGGCAAGGGCTTCACGGCCAATTACGGCGACGGCGCGCCCCGCAACCTGGAGCATTTCCTCATGGCCCGCCGGCTCGTCGAGGCCGGAGCGCGCGTGGTGACGCTGAACTTCGGCCGCTGGGATTTCCACTCGGACAACTTCAACGAGGCGAAGAACACGCACCTGCCTTACTTCGACCAGGGCATGTCCGCACTTGTGGAGGATCTGCACGAGCGGGGCATGGACAAGGATGTCGCGGTCGTGGCCTGGGGTGAGTTCGGCCGCACGCCGACGATCAACAAGGACGCGGGCCGCGATCACTGGCCGCGCGTGGGCGGCGGTTTGCTGGCGGGCGGCGGCTTCCGCACCGGCCAGGTCATCGGCGCAACCGACCGGCTCGGCGGCGAAGTCACCGAGCGGGGCGTTCACTTCGGCGAAGTCTTCGCCACGCTCTACCACCACTTCGGGCTCGACCCGCATCAGACGCAGTTCACCGACCTGGCCGGCCGGCCGCACCCGCTGGTGGATTACCAGCACGAGGTGATGAAAGAACTGGTTTGATGCCGGGGCCGGCCCTGCGCGATGCTCGCGGGATGGCAGCGGATTCACCGGCCTTGTCGCCGGGTCAACTCATCACCGTCACCGTGCAGGACCTCGCCTTCGGCGGCGAGGGCGTCGCACGGACGAATGATCTGGTCGTGTTCGTGCCGTTCGTGATTCCCGGCGAGGTGGTGGAGGTGGAGGTGACGGAGGTGAAGAAGAAGTTCGCCCGCGCGCGGCTGGTGCGCGTCATCCAGGCCTCGCCCGAGCGCGCTGAACCGCGCTGCCGTTACTTCGGCCGGTGCGGCGGCTGCCAGTATCAGCACATCGCCTACCCCGAGCAGCTCCGCCTGAAGCACAAGCAGATCAGTGATCTTTTCCAGCGCATTGGCGGCTTCAGCACCGCGGTGATCGACCCCCTGGTTCCGTGCCCGGAGCCTTATGGCTACCGGAACCGCATCATGGTGCGGACGCAGTGGAACAAGCGGGATCAGCGTCTGGAGCTGGGCTTTCTCGGCTTCGACAACGTGTTCGTGGTGGACATCACGGAGTGTGCCCTGGCGGAGCCGGTGTTGAACGAGCAGCTCCTGCAGGTCCGGGCCAAGCCGCCGCCGCGCGGCGGCCTGAAGGTCACGTTCCGGCTGATGCCGGAGGGCTGGGTGGTGCCGCGCGACTCCTTCTTCCAGAACAATTTCTTCCTGCTGCCCAGGCTCGTCGAGACGGTGCGGGAGCGGCTGCGGGACGCCGGCTCGAAACGGTTGATCGACGCGTATTGCGGCGTCGGGTTCTTCGCGCTGGAGCTGGCGGACCTGGTGGAATCCTTCGTGGGCGTGGAATACGACGCGCTGGCCATCAAGGCCGCGAAGGAGAACATGAAGCTGCACGGCGTGAAGAACGGGCAGTTCGTCAGCGGGCCGGCGGAAGATTACCTCGGCGGACTGCTCCAGCGGCATCCCGGCGAGCCGACGACGCTGGTGCTGGATCCGCCGCGCACGGGCATCCCGCGCGACGCGCTGGAACGCATCCGCCGCGCGCATCCGCAACAGGTGATTTACGTTTCATGCCATCCGGCCACGCTGGCGCGCGATCTCCAGATTCTCTGTGCGCCCGGCGGCTATACGCTGGTGAAAGTCACCCCGCACGACATGTTCCCGCAGACGCAGCACGTGGAATGCGTGGCGGACTTGCGCTGGCAGGGAGCCGTCTGAGCTTCCGCCAGACGGGGGCGAAATCCCCTTCTCCCGCAACGGAGAGAAGGGCGCGGGTCACTTCGCCATGACGATTTCCAGCGTCTCCTCGCGTTTGTGCGACGCGTTTTCCTCCGTCTCGACGTCGGGCGCGGCGGCCGGTGGCACGAGCGGCTTGGCGGAGGTGCGCTCGGCCGAGGGTTCGTCCTGCTTGTGGAACTTGACGCTGACGATCTTGCTCACGCCGTGCTCCTGCATCGTCACGCCGTAGAGCACGTCGGCGATGCCAATGGTGCGCTTGTTGTGGGTGATGATGATGAACTGCGATTCGTTGAGGAAGCGCTGGAGGACGCGGATGAAGCGGTTGATGTTGGACTCGTCGAGCGGGGCGTCCAGCTCGTCGAGCACGCAGAACGGCGAGGGCTTCACCTGGTAGATGGAGAAGAGCAGGGCGACGGCCGTCATGGTCTGCTCGCCACCGGAGAGCAGGCTGATGCTCTGGAGCTGCTTGCCCGGCGGCTTGGCGACGATTTCCACGCCGGATTCCAGGAGATCGTTTTCATCCACGAGCACGAGGTCCGCTTTGCCGCCGCCGAAGATTTCCACGAACATGGCGCGGAAGTTGTCGCGGATCTTGGCGAAGGTCTGCGCGAACATCTCCTTGGTCTGGGTGTTGATCTTGTTGATCACCTCCATGAGCTGGGCCTTGGCCTGCACAAGGTCGTCAAACTGCTTCGTGAGGAAGGCGTGGCGGGTCTCGGCCTCCTCGTATTCCTCGATGGAGGCGTGGTTCACGGCGCCCATTTCATCGAGCTTCTTCTGAAGGATGCCAACCTGCTCGGCGACCTTCACCCAGTCCGTGGCCATGCCGCGGAGCACCATCTCGTCGGGGGTGACCGTCTCGACCTTCGGCTGGCCCTCGTCGGCGAAGGTGATGGTGATGCACTCGCTGCGGATGTCGTCGAGGTTGAGCTGGTATTTCTCCTGGACGCGCTGGCGGAGGTTCTGCACCTGCATCGTCTTCTGCGTCAGCTCGATGTCGATCGATCCGCGCCGGCTCTGGAGGTCGCCCAATTGTTTGCGCTGCTCGCGCAGGCCTTCTTCGCGCAACTGGATGTCGCCCTCCTGGGCGGTCTTCCGGGTGCCGAGTCCGGCGATGTGCCGGCTGATCTGTTCGCGCTCGTGCCGGAGGCGTTCGATCTGCTGCCGTGAATCGGTGATCTCGGTTTCGGCCTGCGTCTTGCGCTGGCCGAAGGCGCCGATCTCGTTCTGCCGCGTCTGGATCAACTGCTCCAGCTCGCGGATGCGGCCCTCGAGCGGGGCCTTCTGGCCGGCGAACGAACGGACCAGCTGCTCCTCGGTGGCCGTGGCGACCTTGGTGTCGTTCTGCTCGGACAGGGCGGCGTCCCGCTGCTGCCGGAGCGAGTCAATGTTCCCGCCGAGGTCCGCAACGCGCGCGGTGACGGACTGCTCGCGTGTCTCCAGCTCGGTGATCTGCGCCGCGAGCTTCTCGCGCTTCGCGTTGCCTTCCTGCTCCTGCGAGGCGAGCGACTGGATTTCATACACCACCGTGTCAATGCGGAGGTGGAGGTTCTGGAGCGAAGCCTTGAGCGCCTTGAACTCGCCCTCGCGCGAGGCGATGGCGACTTCCTGCGCACGCAGGTCGGTCTGGGCCTGCTGGAGGCCGGCCTGCAGCTCCGTCTGCTCGCTTTGGAGCGCGCCCTTCCTGCGGCTGATTTCGTCCCCCTGCGCCTGCGAATCCGCAATCTGCTTCTGCAGCTCGGCGATCTGGTTCTTGCGGCCAAGGATTGAAGACGGGGCCTTCCCGTTCGCGGCACCGCTCAGGTAGCCGCCCGTGAAGATGCCCTGGCGGTTGAGCAAATCGCCCGTGAGCGTGGCGAAGCTGTAGGCGCCGTTCGTCTGCTGCCACGCGGCGGTCGCGGCGGCGAGGTCGGCGACGATGCGGGTGTTGCCCAGCAGGCCGTTGATCAGGTAGGCGACGGATTCGTCCGCCTCGATGACCTTCAAGGCCGATTCGCCGGGTGCGTTTTCTTCCGCTCCGGCGGGCTTGAAGTCAGGATTCTTCAGGCCCAGGCAGCCGATGTTCGCGCGACCCTTCTTGTTTGCAACGAGGTCCGCGAAGATCTGCGTGGCGGCCTCGGGCTGCTCCGTGAGCACGAGCTGGAGGTGGTGCCCGAGGGCGGTCTCGACCGCGATGACATACTGGTCGGGCACGCGGATGCGGTCGGCGAGGGTGCCGAGCGCGAGCTTGGACTGCTTGAGCGCGGCCTGCGCGCCGGCGCTGAAGCCCTCGTGGCTGCCCTGCAACTGTTCCAGCACGTTGAGGCGCGACTTCACCCCGGCCTGGGCGCGGAGCACGGTGTCGAGCTCCTGGCTGACCTGGTTGATCTCCTGCTGGATTTCGCGGAGCCGCTTCTGCCGCTCCTCGACCGTGCCGCGCTGCGCGACGACGCCGGCCTTCTCGGACTCCACGTTCGCGGCAAACTCCGTGAGGCGCGCGTCGAGCCGGGCGCGTTCCTCCTCAAGCTGGATCTTCTCCGAGGAAAGCTTCTCGAGCCGCACGACGTTGCCCTGCTTCTGCAGGTCGAGCGCGTTGATCTCGTTGCGCACACGGCTGAGCTGCTGCGACGAGTTGAAGGCCTCCGTCTGCGCGCGGCGGAGTTCCTCCTGCCGCGTGATGAGTTCGCGTTCGACGGTCTGGACGGCCTGCTGCTTGGCCCCGAGTTCCCCGCGCAGCGTTTCGAGCTTCTGCTGCGACTCGGCGAGGCGCTGCGTGACGCTCACCAGTTCCTGCCGCGCGTAACCGATGCGCTCCTCGGACTCGTTGATGTCGCGGAACGCCTTCGAGTTCTGCGCCTCCAGCTCGCGGAGCCGCTCCTCGTTGAACTGGATGCGGTGTTCGTGCCGTTCGGTCTGGGACTTGAGTTCGAGGCCCTGCTGCTGGGACGTGTTGATTTCCGCGTCCAGCTCGGAGAGCCGGTGGCGGAGCTGGAGCAATTCGTCCTCGGTGCGCAGGACGTTTTGCGAGAGGTCTTCCATGGCCGTGCGAAGCTGCTCGGCCTCGGTTGTGCGCTGGGAAATCTCGGCCTGCAACGTGTCGAACTGGTGCCGCGCGAGCTGGGTGTCGAGGTGCTGAAGCTCCAGCGCGACCTGCTTGTAGCGGCGGGCCTTGCCGGCCTGGCGTTGCAGCGAGCCGATCTGCCGCTTCACCTCGCGGATGAGGTCTTCGACGCGCAGCAGGTTCTGGTCGGTGTGCTCCAGCTTGCGGAGGGATTCCTTCTTCTGCGCCTTGAACTTCGTGATGCCCGCGGCTTCCTCGAACACCATGCGCCGGTCCTCGGGCTTGCTCTGGATGATCTGCGTGATGTGGCCCTGGGCCATGATCGAGTAACTCGTCTTGCCCATGCCCGTGCCCATGAAGAACTGCTGGATGTCGCGCAGGCGGCAGGGAACCTTGTTGATGAAATACTCGGAGCCGCCGTCGCGGAAGATGCGGCGCGTGATCGTGACCTCGTTGAAGGTGACTTCGATGCCTGCGGCCTTGAGGTGTTCGCCGTCCACATCACCGATGGTCAGGGAAACTTCCGCCATGCCGAGGGGCCGGCGACCATCCGTGCCGTTGAAAATCACGTCCGCCATCTCGCCACCACGCAGCGCGCGGGCCGATTGCTCGCCCAGGACCCAACGGATGGCGTCCGCGACGTTGGACTTACCGCACCCGTTGGGGCCGACGATGGCCGTGATGCCGGGCTGGAAGTTGAGGGAGGTCTTGTCCGCGAAGGACTTGAAACCAAGAACGGTGAGGTTCTTCAGATACATGGGTGGAACTTTAAGCCCAATATCCGGTGGAGTGTAAAGCGCAAAACCACCATATGTGGTGGTAAGTTATTCACATCACTCTCCGCTCCTCTTCAGTCCGAATTGCTGGGCTGAGGGGCGCAATCCCGTTGGGATTGTGGAGCTCGGCTGTGTCGCAGACCAGCCGCAGTGCTTCCGAACGACGTGGCTTGCTGCGGGTGGTTCTGCGCACACCCCCCCACGCTCCGGGGGCGAAGGGACTCGCGCCAGCGTCTTGGACTGCGGTGGCCCTCCGCCGCTTTTTGAGACAAGCGACTCTCTCCATGCCCCGGCGGAAAGCGCCAGAGGGCTGGCGCACTCCAAAACCTCGCGGACGACCACGACGCTTGAGCCACCTGAATGCATGGCTGGCCTGCCCCAACGGGAATGTGCCCCTCGCCCCCAAAGTTTTCCGGGCCGGAAGAGGCTGCCAGGGGTTTCCAAATCCGGTTCAACCGGGCGACAGGGAGAAGCTGCATCCGTCGATTGCGGTCAACCTTTCCAAATCGCCCTGTTCAGCGGGACTTGGATTTCGAGGCTGGCGAAATCGCACGGAAAAAATGCTCCAGGGGGACTTTGAGCACCTTGGCGATGATGAACAACTCGCACGCTTTCACGAAGCGAACCTGGGATTCGATCTTGGCGAGCGTGCCGCGCGGCATCCTCAGCCCCTCGCGCTGGCAAAGGTCCGACAGTTCCTTCTGCGTCAGCCCCGCCTTCGAGCGATAGTTGCGAACTTGCGCTCCCACCACGTTGGCCGGAAACATTTTGGATTGAGACACTCCCACGATATTGTATCGGGCCTCGCTGGCCACCCTTGTTCAGGCTTGTCGGGCCAGACTGGTAAATGGTTTGCCAGCGAGTAAAGCACATGTGTGGTTGAATATCTATTGATGATTTGCTCTCAATAGGAGCATGGCCATCCGTGCAACAGATTCGGCACCGCCCTGTCAGTTGAAACCCCTTCGTATTCTTATCGCGGATGATCACGCCATGATGCGCGACGGCTTGCGCGGGCTGCTGAACGCGCAGCCGGACATGGAGGTCGTGGGCGAGGTGGACAATGGTCTTGCCGCCGTCGAGTTCGCAAAGCGCCACCGACCTGATCTCGTGCTGATGGATGTTTCCATGCCGAAGCTGGACGGCGTGGAGGCCACCCGCGACATCAGGAAAGCCTGCCCCGAGGTTCGGGTGATTGCGTTCACCGCCCACGAATCTCCCGTGGTGTTGAATCAGATGCGCCGGGCGGGTGCCGTCGGCTATGTGCCCAAGGATTCCTCCCGTGAAGTCCTGCTCACCGCCATCCGGCGGGCGGCCTGCGGGGGAGTTTACTTTGATCCTGAATTGCTGGCGTTGGCAGGCGGCAAGGTCATCCCCGACGCCGACACAGTGACGGACCTCAGTCACCGTGAGGAGCAGGTGATGAACCTGCTGGCGCGGGGCTACACGGCCAAGGAAGTGGCGGCGGAGTTGAAGGTCAGCACGAAATCGGTGGAGACCTACAAGGCGCGCCTGATGGTGAAGCTGGGCGTCAACAGCCGGGTGGAACTGATGCGTTACGCCCAGCTGAAATATCGGACGGATCTGACTTAAGCGTCCCCCGCCATCCGAGACGGCGACCGGACGCTCGCCGCAAGTTCAAGTCCCACGGCATCTGCATCTGGAGCCGGTGGATTCCGACGACTTGATTCAACGACGCCCTCCACCGCACACGGATGATTTGAAACTCTGAACCGGGACGATGCAGATGGCGGCATTCATGCCGCAGAGAGGTGGGAAGGCGGGAGGGGCGTTTGGATTTTATGGAGCGATCTCGGCGGAGGGACGTTTCTGCGGCTTGAAAGCCGCGCTCGGCGGGAGCGCGGCGTTCACGCCGCAGAATGGTGGAAGGGAAGAAAGCTTTCGGAGGGCAGGACGTGGGTTGGCTGATCGGGGCTTTCTGCGGCATGAATGCCGCGCTCCTGTCGCCCTCACTGCATCTCGTGCGTCGAAAACAGGCCGCCGTTTTCCACTGCATCGTTCGGCTGAAAAGCCGGGCCACCTGTCAGGCATTACCTGACAGACACGAAGGCCGCAGTGCGGCAGGCTCATGGGACGAACTGGGAAAAAGGTTTGGCCAAACATTCGAACTTTGGGCCTCGGGCGCCATTGAACTGAACAGGATCGTGTCCTTCAGCGCTTCAAATCAAACGCCCTCCACCGGCTTTGGCATTGTGCCTCCGGTCTTGGCACAAGGTGCCGGGTATTACGGAAAACGTGAGAGGTCCGCCGTGTTCCAGTGCCGCAGGCCAGCCCCGAGGCGGTCGGTCGAGATCACCGTCATGGGCAATGACGTCGGGCATGCCCCATCGGGGGAACTGTCAGAAAGCCAAGGAAACCCAAGGAGACTATGAAAAAAAACATGAGCACAACCACAAAATCCCCGGCCACCGTGCTGGGCAGTGAGGACAGCTTCCGCCTGCTGGTGGAAAGCGTCAAAGACTACGCCATCGTCATGCTGGATCCCGGCGGGCATGTCGTCAGCTGGAACGCGGGGGCCGAGCGGTTCAAGGGCTATCGGGCCGAGGAGATTCTCGGCAATCACTTCTCCTGCTTCTATCCGGCGGAGGCCATCAAACGCGGCCTGCCGGAACTGGAGCTGAAGACCGCCGAAAAGGAGGGACGCTTTGAGGACGAAGGCTGGCGCGTGCGCAAGGACGGAAAGCAATTCTGGGCCAACGTCATCATCTCGGCCCTGCGCGACAAGGACGGGACGCTGCGAGGCTATTCAAAGGTGACGCGCGACCTGACCGAGCGCCGCCAGGCGGAGGAGCGCATCCGGCAGCAGTCCAAGGAAATCATGGAGCTGTCCACGCCGGTGATGCAGGTCTGGCGGGGCGTGGTGGTCGCCCCGCTGATCGGCTCGCTGGACAGCCAGCGCACCCAGCAGTTCATGGAGCGGCTGCTCAACCGCATCGTGGAAACCAACTCCCCCGTGGCCCTCGTGGACATCATGGGGGTGCCGACGATCGACACCCAGACGGCGCAGCACCTCATCGAGACCATCAGCGCCGTCCGCCTGCTGGGGGCGCAGGTGGTGCTCACGGGCGTGCAACCGGCGATAGCCCAGACGCTGGTCCATCTGGGCGTGGATCTGGCCGGCATCACCACGCGTGCGTCCCTGGCAGCCGGATTGCAGGTGGCGCTGGACATCCTGCATCTGCAAGTGGTCAGCAAGAACGGCACTCACTGAGAAAGGAACTTTATGGCCACTGAAAACATTTCCGTCATCAAGCTCCGGGATCTGCTGCTCGTCACGGTGCCGCCCGACCCGGACGACGACACCATATCGGCGTTGCAGGAGCAGGTGCTCCAGGCCATGACGCGCCAGGAAGTCAGGGGGCTGGTGCTGGACATATCCACCGTGCAGACCCTGGACTCGTTTTTTGCACGGGTCGTCTCGGAAACCGTTCAAATGGTGGCTCTCATGGGCGGGCGCACGGTGCTTGCAGGCATGCGGGCCAACGTGGCCGTCACCGCGACGCAACTGGGCCTGACGGTGGGCAACGCCATCACGGCCCTGGACGTGGACCGGGCGTTCGACCTGCTTAACGCCGCTCCCGCCGGGGAACCCCAGCCATGAACAAGTCGCACCAGGGCGAACTGCTCATCACATCCGAGAACGACATCGTCGTGGCGCGCAAAATTGTCCGGGACGCGGCCACCAGCCTGGGCTTCAGCCTGACCGATGTGACCCGCATCGTCACCGCCGCCTCCGAACTGACCCGGAACATCTACCACTACGCCAGGTCCGGCGTCGTGCGTTGGCGCTTTCTGAATCAAGACTCCACCGTGGGTTTGGAGCTGGTCTTTGAGGACAGCGGACCGGGGATTTCCGATGTCGAGCAGGCCATGCAGCCGGGCTACACGACGGGCAAAGGACTGGGCATGGGGTTGCCCGGGTCCAAGAGGTTGATGGATGAAATGAAGATCGAATCGGTCGTCGGCAAGGGCACCACCGTGACCGTGCGCAAGTGGCGCGGGTAGCATCATGCAAGCCCCCGCGTCCCAGACCATATCCGTGCAGCATCCCAGCGATGCCGGTGCGGCGCGGCGGTCGGCCAGGGCCCTGGCCGAAAGTCTTGGTTTTGGTCCCGTCGCTGGCGAAGAAATTGCCCTTACCATGACCGAGCTGGCGACCAACCTGATCAAGCACGCCAACGGCGGAACGCTGATCCTGACCCCGCTCTCCGACGGCGCGAGGATCGGTTTGGAGATTGAATCCTGCGACAGCGGTCCGGGCATCGCCGATGTCGAGCAGGCCCTGGCCGACGGTTTTTCCACCGCAGCGGGCAGCCGCGGCACGGGCTTGGGGGCGGTCAACCGCCTGATGGACGAGCTGGACATCACCCCGAACGGAGAGCGTGGCACGCGGGTCGTCAGTCGCAAATGGATGCGACAGCGCCCCGAAACCCTCCGGCCCTGTCCGCTCGCCTTCGGGGTCGCGTCGCGGCCGCGCCAGCCTGGCGCGGACAACGGGGACGCCTTTGTCGTGAAACACTGGGCCGAGAGTGCGCTGGTGGGGGTCATTGACGGCCTGGGCCACGGTCAGTTCGCCCATCGCGCCGCGCAGGCCGCCCGGCAGTATGTCGAGAGCCACTGCGACCTGCCGCTTGATCAGATTTTTCGCGGCGTGGGCCGGGCCTGCCGTGTGACCCGCGGCGTGGTGATGGCCCTGGCGCGGTTTGACTGGGGCAAGGGCCAGCTCGCCTTTGCCTCCGTGGGCAACATCGAAGCGCGGGTTTTCCCCCGCTCGGAGTCGTTCAACTTCCGCATCCGGCGCGGCGTCATCGGTCTCAACGCGCCCAACGCGCTGGTCACTGAACACCCCTGGCCGTCCGACCATTTGCTGGTGCTGCATTCCGACGGATTGCACACCCGGTGGGCTTGGAAGGATTTCCCCGGTGTGGCGGCCCGGCCCGCCCCGTCCCTTGCACAGGATTTTATGCGGCTGCTGGCCAAGGAGGAGGACGACGCCACGGTCGTCGTCGTGAGGAGCGCGCTGCCATGAAAACTGCGGAATTGAAGAAGAATCTGAACCGGGCGCAGGAGGCGATTGCGGCCCTGCAGGACGAGCTGGCCGAAACGAACCGGGGCCTGCTGGCGGTGACGATGGAGCTCGAACAGCGCGTGGACGAACGCACGGCGGAGCTGCGGGCCGCCCACGCTGAACTGAAACGGACGAACACGGAATTGATGCAGCTGACGCTGGAACTCGAGGACCGCGTGTCCCAGCGCACCGCGGAACTGTGCCAGGCCAACGAGGAATTGCAGACCCAGATCACCGTGCGCAAACGGGTGGAGGAGGAAATCCGGGCGCTCAACGTGGACCTGGAACTGCGGGTGTGGGAGCGCACCGGACAACTCCGCCAGAGCGAGGAAAACCTGGCCGTCACCCTCCAGTCCATCGGAGATGGCGTGCTGGCCACGGATGCCGAGGGCCGCGTCACCCGCCTCAATGCGGTGGCCGAGGTGCTCACCGGCTGGACGCAGGCG